>JAYVLW010000022.1:0-4131 GCA_043759315.1 Myxococcales bacterium | reverse complement strand
GGGAACGCACATCCACTTGCTCGTCGAGGCCGATGGCAAGACGGCGCTCGCGCGCGGCATGCAGGCGTTCCAGATCTCGGCGGCGAAGCGGATGAACGCAGTGGTGAAGCGGCTCGATCCGGAGACGCACCAGCCGGTGCGCCGCAAGGGGAAGGTGTTCTCGGACCGCTATCACGCCGAGGTGATCAGGAGCCGAAGGCAGGCGCGCCACGCGCTCGCGTACGTGCTGAACAACTGGCGCAAGCACCGGGAGGACAGGGAGGTGGGCTGGAAGGTCGATCCGTACTCGTCGGCGCTCGCGTTTCGCGGCTGGAAGGCATTCGCCGATCCTTCGTTCGCGTGGACGGTCCCGGGGAAGTACGAGCCGCTGGTCGTGTGGGAACCGAGAACGTGGCTGCTGCGCGAGGGCTGGATCATGTACGGCCGGATCGACTTCCTCGAAGTGCCGAGCACGCGAACGGGTCCACGAGGCGCGCGAGAGCGAAGGAGTCCCCGTGGCCGTACGGTTGCCCGCGGGTGAGGTCTCGTTGCTCCGACGCGACCTCGGCGACCTCGGCGACCTCGGCGGTCTCCACCGAGCGACAGCGTGGATCTCCACTCCCAGAATCAACTGATTCGGTCGGCACCGACATCCTCGCGAAGGGCAGCGCGGTGAACCCTGCGCCGCGCCGGACCGCACGCTGGTCAGGAAAGTCGTTGCGCGCCGGGGGTCGGCTCGGAGGACTGACCGCCGAGAGGCACGCTCCCGCGGGTATGATCAGCCCGGGCCGTCGGTGATCGCGCGCTCGATCTTCGTCTTCAGCTCCACGTAGCGGCGCAAGAAGTCATAGTGCCGCTCGCGGAAGGCCTGCGTGTAGCGCCGCTCGCGTGCCTTGATGCGCCAGGCCTCGGCGAGCTGATCGAGGCGCTCGACGAGCTGCTTCGCTTCGGAGAACGGGCTGACGAGCATGCGCATGCCGTTCTGCTCGACGAGCTGGACGTTGCCGTTGTCGGCGGGGCCGAGGAACGTCAGGACCACGGTGTCGGGGTGCTGGTTGCGGATCGTGCGCGCGATGGTCTTCGCCGGAAGATCGCTGACGTCCTCGGCGACCATCGCGTAGTGAAAGCCACCGGAGCTGATCCGGTCGAGGCCTTCGCCGCCCGAGGTAGCGTGGATGAACGCGAAGCCCGGCGGCGCGAGCTCGGTCATGCCGGTGACGAAGTCATCGACCTCGTCGATCACGAGCACGCGCAGCTCCTCGAGCATCACCGAGCGGCTGGGGTCCTTGCCGGCGGCCTTGTCGGCGAGATCGATCGCGCGGCGCTCGGTCTCCATGAAGCGCTGGAGGAACTCCTCGTGCACGCCGCGGACGTCGACGAGCACGGAGTCGACCTCGCGCTTGCCGACGGAGCGACCGGCGGCGTCGAGCACGCGCTCCTTGAGGTACGCGACCGACTCGGGGGCCTTGAGGATGAGATCGATCGCGCCGGCGCGCACGGACTCGACGGCGTCGTCGTAGGAGCGCCGCGGGGTCATCGCGATGATCATCGACGTTGGCGAGGCGGACTTGATGGCGCGGATGGTCTCGATACCGTTGCTCGGGTCGGGGGTGTCGATGTCGACGAGCACGACCGAGAAGAACTGACGGGCCACGGCGGCGAGGGCGTCGTCGGCGGTGGTCACGCAGGTGACATGGAGCTGCGCTTCGGAGAGGAGCTGCTCGATGCCGGCGTGGACCCGTGCGTCGCCGTCGAGAACGAGGACCTCGATCCCGACGAGGAGCGAGGCTACCTGCGAGCGATACGAGCCCGAGCTGGACGATTCGTTCGTGGTCATTGCGGGGGCGTTTCGGGGGGAATGGGATCTTCGTACGGATTTGCGGGCTGCGAGTCCGATCCGCTCTGCTTCTTCGGGCGCTTCTTGGCCTTCTTGGTCGGGCGCGTAGCGGTGTCTGCCGGCTTCGCGTCCGTGGCAGGCTTCGGATCGGGGGACGCCACGGCGACGGCCGCCGGATCGCTCGGCGCCGCGGCCGCAGTGCCGGAGCCTGCTGCGCCGGACGGCGTGCTCTCCACGGCGGCGGTCGCGGGCGAAGCTACGTTCGGTGCGGCGGTCGATGCCACCGGGGGCGTCGGCGCGGGCTTCGTGGCGGTGGGAGTCGCGGGCTTCGTCACCTCTGAAGGCGTCGTTGCGGCGGCGATCGGTGCGGTCATCGGCGCGGGGGCGGCCGAGCTCTTCGCGGGCGAGGAGGCGGCCGACGCATCACTCGCGGCGAGCCCGGCGCGCAGCATCCATGCACCCGTGGCGGCGAGCGATACATCGATGGCGAGCACCACCAGCACAACGCCCCAGCGGGTCCCGCTCTTCTTCGCCGGCATCGAAACCGAGGGCTGCGGCGTCACCGGCGGTACGCTGGCCCTCCGTTGCACCGTGCCCGGACCGAACGATTCGGGCGCCGGTGCGCGCATGCGAGGGCCGCTGCTCTGCGGCGCGATGCTCGGTGGGTTGTTCTGCGGCGGTACGCTCGCGGGGTTGTTGGTCGGCGGGATGCTGCCGTTCTGCGGCGGGACGCTGTTGTTGGTCGGCGGGCGGCTGTAGGCGTTCTGCGGCGGAACGCTGGTGTACTGCTGCGATGGGACGCTGTTGCTCGGGCGGCTGTAGGCGTTCTGCGGCGGAACGCTGGCGTACTGCTGTGATGGGACGTTGTTGGTCGGCGGGCGGCTGTAGGCGTTCTGCGGCGGAATGCTCGACGGGCCGGTTCCGTAGCTGTTCTGCGGTGGGATGCTCGCGGGATTGCTGTTGTAGTTCGCCGGCGGCAGCGTCGCAGGGCCGCTCTGGTAGCCGCCGTGGCTGATGGGCGCGATGGACTGCGGCGGCATCGGCGCGTCGTCGGAGATCTTCTGCGTCGGCGCCACGTTCGACGGTGCTGTGCGGGCTCCGCACGCCCCGCAGAACCGGGAATCCGGTGCGTTCTCGGTGCCGCAGCTGGAGCAACGCATCGAGCCTCAAGGGTACCCCAACTGCGCGCCCCACGAACGCGGAGCGCGCAGCAACGCGCAGCGTCGGGCTGGTCGATAACCGCGACGGATCCGTGGTGGGGCATGTGCTACCCTCGCAGTCGCGCTCGATGAGTCAGATCCTAGATCGTGTACTCGCCGCCGCTCGCCAGCTCGGGGCCTCTGATGTCCACTTGAAGGCGGGGCTGCCGCCGATCTTCCGGATCAAGGGCGACCTCCGGACGGTCCGCGATGTGCCCGCATTGACGCGAGAATCCATCGCTCAGTTCGCGGTCCACATGATGAACGACCGGCAGCGGGAGGAGTTCGAGACCAACCTCGACATCGACCTCGCGTACGGGACCCCGGATGGGGTGCGGTACCGCGTCAACTTGTTCCAGCAGCGTGGATCCGTGGGCATGGTGCTGCGTTTGATCCCTCCCGAGGTGCCGCCGTTCGAACGCCTCAACATCCCCCAGACCGTGCTCGACCTCGCGGCGACCCCGCGCGGCATCGTGCTGGTGACGGGTGCGACCGGATCGGGCAAGTCGACCACGCTCGCGGCGATGGTGGACTACGTCAACACGCAGAGCGCGGTGCACATCGTCACGGTCGAGGACCCGATCGAGTACACGTTCCGCGACAAGCGCG
Organism: Myxococcales bacterium; assembly: GCA_043759315.1. Taxonomy (GTDB): domain Bacteria; phylum Myxococcota_A; class Polyangia; order Haliangiales; family Haliangiaceae; genus JABFXX01. The sequence continues at coordinate 507 of JAYVLW010000022.1, read as the reverse complement.
CGGTGGTGAACCAGCGCGAGATCGGGTTCGACACGATGACGTTTGCGCGCGCGCTGCGTGCGGCGCTGCGGCAGGACCCGGACGTGATCCTGGTCGGCGAGATCCGCGACTTCGAGACGGCCGGCATCGCGATGACCGCGGCGGAGACGGGTCACCTCGTGCTCTCGACGCTGCACACCGCCGACGCCACCGAGACCGTCAACCGCATCATCTCGATGTTCCCCACCCACCAGCAGGTCCAGGCCCGGCTCGGCCTGGCCTCGGTCCTGCGCGGGGTCATCTCGCAGCGCCTGCTGCCGCGCGCCGACGGCAAGGGCATGGTCCCGGCGCTCGAGATCATGATCAACACCGAGCGGGTCCGCGAGATGATCGAGGATCCGCAGCGCACCCGCGAGATCAAGGATGCGATCTCGCAGGGCCGCCATCCCTATGGCATGTTCTCGGTCGATCAAAGCCTCGCCGAGCTGGTCAAGCAGCACCTGGTCACGTACGAGGAGGCGGTCAAGC
>JAYVLW010000021.1:0-3511 GCA_043759315.1 Myxococcales bacterium | reverse complement strand
GGCTCGATCTCGCATCACCCGATGGGCGTGCCACACGGTCCGCATCCGGGCAGCTACGAGAAGTCGATCGGCACGAAGCGCGCCGACGAGGTCGCGGTGATGGCGGATCTGTTCAAGCCGCTCTCGGTGACCGCGGCCGCCCTCAACGTCGAGGACGCGGGCTACCAGGACTCGTTCTTCTGAGCCCGTGCTAGAGCTTGTGCCGCGCGACGAACGCGGCGAGGTGCACGCCGAACAGCTCGAGGAGCTGCCGGGTCGACTGATCGGTGAGCCGGCCGTCGGCATCGAACCGGTCCTGCGCGCGCGGGATCAGGATCTCCGGCTGGTTCATGCACGGTGCGTCGCTGTAGACGAGGATGTTGCGCATGTGGGCCTGCGCCCGGATCGTACCGCTCATGCCGCTCGCCGCACCGATCAGCGCGCAGGGCTTGCCGCGCAGGGGGGACTTCGGGGGCGGACGCGAGATCCAGTCGAGCGCGTTCTTGAGGCCACCGGGGATCGAGTAGTTGTACTCGGGGATCGCGAACACCACGCCATCGGCTGCAGCGATCGCGGCCTTCAGCGAGCTCACGGCTTCGGGCTCGCCGAGGTCGCTGTTGAAGATCGGAAGGTCGATGCCGTTGGCCGGCACCAGCTCCATCGTGCTGCCCGCGGGAAGCACCTCGGCGACGGCCCGGAGGAGTGCGCGATTGAGCGAGGCCTTGCGCAGACTCCCGCAGATCCCGAGCAGCGCGACCATGGTCGCTGACCGTATCACGCTCCCCGGCACGCCCGCGGAGGAGCGGCGCGCAGCAACGCGGAAGTGCGGGCCCGGTCGATCGGGGAGGCTCGAGGTCGGAGTAACCGTCGACGCCGCGCGCCGTATACTCCGCGTATGTTCTTCACCAGCAAGAAGTCACGGATGCCCCGCCCCGACGAGGCACTGCCGGGCCGGCAGACGCCGATGCGCGTGGGAGCTGCACACTTCGTCAACGGCCACGCCATCACCCCGCCGTTCCCGGCCGGCATGAAGCAGGCGATGTTCGGCATGGGCTGCTTCTGGGGCGCGGAGCGCAAGTTCTGGCAGGTGCCCGGCGTGTACTCGACCGCCGTCGGATATGCGGCCGGCGTCACGCCGAACCCGACGTACGAGGAGGTCTGCTCGGGCGGCACCGGGCACAACGAGGTCGTGCACGTCGTCTACGATCCGGGCGAGGTCAGCTACGAGAAGCTGCTCTCGGTGTTCTGGGAGAGCCACGATCCGACGCAGGGCATGCGCCAGGGCAACGACGTGGGTACGCAGTACCGCTCGGGGATCTACGCGTTCGACGACGGTCAGAAGGAAGCTGCGCTGGCGAGCAAGGCGATGTTCGAGCCCCGCCTCGCCGCGGCCGGGCACGGCCCGATCACGACGGAGATCATCGACGCGCCAGCGTTCTACTACGCCGAGGACTACCACCAGCAGTACCTCGGCAAGAACCCGGGTGGCTACTGCGGCCTCGGCGGGACGGGCGTGTCGTGTCCTATCGGCGTCGGCGGTCTGGGCGCCGCGAAGTAGAACGGCCGTTCTGATTTTCGCGGTTTACATCGGCCGGGCCCCGCGGTACGACGCGGGGCATGGTGCGTGGAGCCTTGTTCACTATCGGCTTCCTCCTGGTCGCGTGCGGCGGGGGAGACAACAAGCCCGATGCGGGAGGTGATGCGAGGCTCGAGGGCTTCGACCAGCCAGACCTTGTCTGCCCGGGCGGGCCGGACTGCGGTAGCGCCGGCGATGGCGTCCTCAAGGTCGGTGTCGGCAAGCGGATCTACACGCCGCAGAACTTCGAGACGTATACAGACGAGAACAACGATCGCGAGTACCAGACCTCGGAGCCCTACACCGACAAGAACGGCAACCACAAGTTCGACGGGGTGTGGCTGTTCGGCGGTGGCCGCGCGGCGCAGGGTGTGAGCACGGATGTCGAGGTACGCGCCATGGCGTTCAAGCAAGGCGACATGACGTTCGTCATCGCGTACATCGATTGCATCGGCCTGCTCGCGAGCGACATGGACATCATCCGCAAGGATCCCGCGCTCGCGGGGCTCGAGATCGACCACGTTCTGATCGGTGCGACGCACGCGCACGACGCGCCCGACACCATGGGGCTATGGGGGCCGACGGCGACCGCCACCGGCCGGCAGCCCTTCGTGCTCGCTGGGCTCTACGCGGCCGCGGCGTCGGCGATCAAGGATGCCGTCACCTCGGTGCAGCCGGCGCAGATGGTGATCGCCTCGGTCAAGATGATCAACGACCCGGCGAACACGATGAGCAAGACGGATGACTTCAACAAGGACATCCGCGATCCCGTGATCTTCGACCCGACGCTCACGGTCGCTCGCTTCGTGAAGGTCGGCGCGCCGAACGAGACGATCGGCACGCTCGTCAACTGGGCCGACCATCCCGAGGTCGCGCACTTCGACGACTCGGTCGAGGCAAAGATCACCGCGCACTTCCCACACTACATCCGCGAGCACATCGAGAACGGCGTGCTGGCAAGCGAGAGCAAGTACGCCGCGACCGACCTGTCCGGCCTCGGTGGCGTCACCGTGTTCGTCCAGGGGGCGCTCGGCGGTCAGATCGGATCGATTCGCGGCACCCATCCGCCGGGCCCCGCTGGAGTCCCGGTCACGATGGAGAGTGAGATCATGGAGCAGGCGCTCGGGACCAACGCTGCCGCCAAGGCGCTCACGGCCCTCCAGCAGAGCGGCGAGTCGGTGAGCGAGCTTCCACTGTCGTTCAAGAGCGCCGTCTATAACGCGCGCATCGAGAACACGTTCCTGCACGTTGCCTTCCTGATCGGTCTCGTCGGGCCGCACCCACTCGTCGGCTACGATCCCGACCAGGCGATCGATGTTGGAAACTATCCGTGGATCCCGCTGCGGGCGACGTTCGTGCAGGTCGGTCCTCTCGGTCTGGTCACCGCGCCAGGCGAGCTGCACCCGGAGCTGTGGGTCGGCGGCTACGACGGCTCGTGGAGCTGGGGCTGGCCGTTCTACGACACGACGAAGCCGAACTTGCCCAAGTTCGACGAGGCGGCGAAGCCGCCCTACATGCGCGACCTCGTGCTCGCGCATCCGGGCGTCCGGTACCCCGTGCTCGCTGGCCTCGCCGAGGACTTCATCGGCTACATCGTGCCCGCGTACAACTTCGTCCTCGATCCGAACGACCCGTACATCGTCGAAGCCGAGGGCGACCACTACGAGGAGGTCTACTCGGTCGGCCCGCTGGGCGAGCGCCACGTGGTGGAACCGATCCTCGAGCTGCTCCGCTACCGCGCCCGGTGAGTCATCACTGCGGTGGCATCGGGCCGCGCTGCACCGCGAGCAGATAGCTGAACCGGATCGTCGCGCCGCGCACCGATAACCCGGCCTCGCTCATCGCCTCCCCGTTGTAGTTCGCCTGCGCCGCGCCGGTCTCGCGCGCCGAGATCAACGCGCACTGGGCCATCGCGCCTTCGAGCTTGAGTGCGACCCGGTACTCGCCTGCGGGATC
>JAYVLW010000020.1:0-17471 GCA_043759315.1 Myxococcales bacterium | reverse complement strand
GGTCGCGCCGACGAACGGCGGCCGCCCGGTCAGCGCCTGATACGCGACGACGCCGAGCCCGTAGACGTCACAGTGCCCGTTGGTTGGGCCACCACGTGCCTGCTCCGGAGCCATGTACGTCGGCGTCCCGATCGCCTCGTTCATGTTGGTGAAGCGCGCACCTGCGTAGTGATGGGCGATGCCCCAGTCGATGATGCGCACGCCACAGGCCGCATCGCCGGCGGTCAGGAAGATGTTGTCGGGCTTGAGGTCCCGGTGCGTCACGCCTCGCTCGTGCGCCGCGGCGAGCACTCCCGCCACATCATCCACGAACTCCATGACCATGGCCGCGTCAGCCAGACCGCACTGCATCCGGTCCGCGAGCGGGACGCCCTCGATCAGCTCCATCGCGATCCACGGGCGACGGTCTTCGAGGAGGCCGCACTCGAAGAACCTCGGTATGCCGGGATGCGAGACCGATGCGAGGATCGACGCCTCGCGCATCATCCGGTCGATGGCGCGGTCCTGGGCGAGCTGGTCCTCGCGCATCACCTTGATCGCGACGACGCGGTTCGTCAGCGCGTGGACCGCGCGGTACACCAATCCCATCCCACCGGCGCCGAGCGTGCCCTCGAGGCGGTACGCGCCCAGGACGCTCCCTGCCGGGAGGGCACCTTCCAGCAGATCCTCGGGATGGAGGGTGACAGGCGAGCTGATCATGAGTCGACGGAGCATCGAGCACACCGCATGCCATCGCGGCACGATGTGATCATCCTGGGCGTGCGCATGCGCTCGCCCCCGAGGTTCGCCGCGTCGAGACGCGCGGTTGGGTCGGCAAGGAACGTGCACTGATGGGACGCGATGAGCTCCGAACCCTTGGTCCACCTCGGTCCTGACGTGATCGTCGGGTCGTACCGGATCATCAAGGAGATCGGACGCGGCGGGATGGGCACCGTCTATGAGGCCGTGCACACGGTGCTGCCTCGGCGCGCGGCGCTCAAGGTGATGCACGCCGAGCTGAAGCGTCAGCCGGGGATGGCGACGCGGATGGTTCAGGAAGCAGCGATCCTCGAGGACGTACGTCACGGTGGCCTCGTTCGCGTGTTCGAGTGCAACGTACTCGACGATCAGCGCCCGTGGATCGCGATGGAGCTCGTCGAAGGCGAGACGCTCGCGAACCGCCTGCACTTTTCGCCGAAGATGCCGGCCGCGGAGCTCGCGAAGCTGATCTCCGAAGTCGCCGACGTTCTTTCGGCCGTCCACGCCCGAGCGATCGTTCACCGCGATCTCAAGCCCGACAACCTGCTGCTCACCCCGAGCGATCCGTGCTTTCCGCTCCGCCTCATCGACTGGGGCGTCGCGCGACTCGGACCGATGGGCCGGCTCACCCTCGACGGGCTGACGCCGGGAACGCCGATCTACATGTCGCCCGAGCAGGCGACGGGAAAGAACATCACCGCCGCGTGCGACATCTACTCGCTCGGCGTCATCGCGTACGAGGCTCTCGCCGGGCATCCGCCCTTCGACGGCCGCACGCTCGCCGAGGTCGTCTGCATGCACCTGACGAGCGAGCCGGAGCCGCTGCACGAGAAGTGCGACGCCCCGAAGGAGCTCTGCGAGCTCGTCTACCGGATGCTCGAGAAGGACCCCGCGTGCCGCCCCGGCTCGATCGAGGTGCGCCAGCAGGCGCGCGCGATCGCGAATGATCAGGCGTCGGCCTATGCCGAGTTCGAGCTGACCGGGGTCGAGGACCTCCCGACCAAGACCCACCCGGTCCGCGTTCGCCCGCGGGCGCTCCTGGGTCCGAACGCGGACAGCGAGGAGGAGGTCGTGATCGTCGACCCAGAGGCACTCGAGTTCGGGGTGACCGAGATGGTCCCGGTGATGCGGAAACCGCGCTGGACGCCCGAGCTCGCCGCGTCCTCGGTGCCGATCACTCCGCGCCACCCGCGCGACCACGTCGTCGGCGAGATCCAGCAGAAGCGCCGCAGCTGACACCGAGCGCTGGCGCCACGGTGCGCGATCTCGCGCGTGCTCTCCGTGAGCCGTGAGGTAGGACGGACTGGTGAGCGCGAGCGCTCGATGTGCGCTCCTGACACGGTGGCTTCGGCACGTGACGTGCTCCAAGTAGCGAGATGAACAACCACAACGGAACCACGATGGACCACGACGGGGACAACAAGGTCGAAGGCCGCGTCGAACAGATCAAGGACAAGGTCCGCGGCTTCGTCGACAGCGCGGAGCTCCGCGCGGAGTCGATCAAGAACCGCGCGATCGAGGTCAAGGATGGCGCCATGACACGCGGCAATGCGCTCATCGAGCGCGCCGGCAACATGATCAAGGCGAATCCACTCAAGGCCGTCGGCATCGCGTTCGGCGCCGGCTACCTCGGCATGCGCCTGTTCCGCCGCTAACCATGGCGACCGACCATCACGCGTTGCGCGACGACGATGCCGGAGACTTGATCACCGGCGTCCTCCAGGATGCGCGCGAGCTGGCCGTCGCCGAGGTCGACAAGATCAAGGCGGAAGTGAAGGAGGTCGGGCACAAGGCCAAGGTCGCCGGCATCGGCCTCGGTTTCCTGATCACGGCAGCGGTGCTGCTCGGTCAAGCGCTCGGTTTCGGGCTCGTCGCGCTCGGTGTTCCCGCGTGGGCCGCGTTCGCGACCCTCGCGGCGATCACCACCCTCTGCGGCGTCGTGTTCCTGAAGTACCCACGTGAGGTCGCGAAGGCGACCTGAAAGGCCCCATGGAGAACCCCACCGCACCACCCGACGACACCGCACCCGAGATGGTCGCCGACGCCGACGAGCGCGCCACGCGCGCGAAGGCATCGCTGAGCTCGCGCATCGACGAGCTCGGACGCCGGTTCAAGAACGCGAAGAACATGGGGATCGGCGAGAAGATCGCGAAGCACCCGTGGCCCGCGGTCGGGATCGCGGCCGCGCTCGGCGCGTTCGCCGGTATCGCGAGTCACCTCGGTCGTCGCGACGAAAACGGCGAGCACGAGCTGCGGCACACGCTCGTCGCTGGCGCGGGCGCGCTCCTGCTCCGCCTGGTCAAGAGCTACGCCCTGGGTCAGCTCGGCGACACGGCCAAGAGCTGGATCGACGAGCGCACGCGCATGGCCGAGCCGGCGTCACGCGATCCGTCGGTCGAGGCGCTTCTCCGCCACTAGTCCCGACGCCGGCGACGCGCGAGGACGAGACCGAGCGCTCCGCCGGCGAGGATCAGCGCGCCACCCGAGGCGCCGCGACTGGCGCTGCAACCGCCATCGGTGCTGCCCGGATCGGCGATCGCCGCGTCACCATTCGGCACGCCGGCGTCGACCATCGGTGGCGGCGCGGTGTTGGAGAGGACGATGTCCGCGCACTGGTAGTAGATGTCGTCGCTCGTCGGCGTGGTCGTGTACGGCGGCTTGTCGGTCATCAGCTGGATCACCTGGAGCGTGCAGTTCGTGCACTCCACGTTCGGCAGCGTGATCGTCTGCTCGTAGCGTCGGCCCTGCGCCGGGAAGCTACCCTGCACGTCGGCAATCAGATCGATCATCACCGTCGGATCCATGCCCACGGTGGTCGCGGTGGTGTTCGGCGGGACGAAGAAGTCGGTGCCGTCCACATCGAAGCTGATCCGGTAGTGACCGGGGTGTTCGATCGTCTCGTACCAGACCACCGTGAGCGGCGAACCCGGCGTCAACACCTTCGGCGACGCGCTGCGGGGCGCAGCGGGATCTCCGCAGTGTCGGTTCTTCATCATCGCGGTGCGCGCGGGTGGGTACATCAGCTGGATGTGGGCTGCTGCCACCGAGGGAGCCAGCAGCGCGGCGGCAACGATGTACTTCATCGGCGCATCCTCGCACGCGTGCACCGAAGTAGGCGACCCTCGCCTGGAGTGCTCGGCGGCGCGCCCCAGGTCATACATGAGTGGCTATGTATGTGCCGGTAATCGTGAGATTTTTGCGGCGAAGGACTACCGGACAGACAGGCCCGTTGCGATAGTGGAACGATGCGCTCTTTCATCGCGATGGGAATGGCTCTGGTGGCGGGCTGTGGCGACAACCTCTCTGCCGACGACGATCTGACCGCACCCGACAACTGGGCGACCGACACGGCGACCCCCGAGATGGCGGAGCGATTGACCCCGAAGATCTGCAGCGCGCAGACCTTCGAGTCGGTGACGTACGACGCGAAGGACTCGATCCTCCGCGCCGTCCCCGCGAGCAACGGCGCGTCGGTGTTCATGGTGCCGAGGAGCGGCGGCGTCCTGCGCGGCTTCCAGATCGACGGCCGCGGCCTCGTGATCGGCAACCCGCAGGGTCAGAAGATCCGGTCGAACGTCGCATTCACGGATGTCTCCGCGTCGCGTGTCGATGGGCGGTTGATCGTCGGCGTGGTCGCCGGCATCCAGACGTCGGTGATGGCGATCCGCGATGACCTTCAGGATTTCCGCGAGCTGGCGCTCGTCGACGGCACCTTGATGGGCGACACCGCCGGCATGCACGTGCACAACACGCGCGTCACGACCACGGGCGGTGCGAGCGGCATGCAGATGACGACGTTCGATGCGAACTGGGCCGCGATGGGGACCGAGGTCGTCGCGCGCAGCGTGCCGACCAGCATGACCAGCGCGGCCTACGGCAACGACGCGATGATCTCGTGGTCGACGCCGACCGAGTGTCACGTCCAGCGCATCGGCGCGGGCATCGAGTCGATGCGGCCGTTCCCGTGCACGAACGGCCGGCTCGCGGTTGACTACGCGCAGCGCGGGGGCTGGCTCGTCTACGAGCGCGATGGCGGCATCATGATCGCCGGCATCGTCGTCGACGGTCAGAACCAGATCGCCAGCGCGAAGCCGCTCGTGCGCTTCGGCACGTCACCGCGGATCGCGTACGACGGCGCGCACTACTGGATCAGCTACATCGACCTCCGCGGCGACGTCGTGATGGGCCTGCTCGACTCGAGCGGCAGCGCGCTCGATGGCGTCGCGCTCGAGGGCACGCAGCCGCTCGCGGGCGCGTACGACATCGCCATGAGCGGCAGCAACCCGTGGGTGTTTGCGCTCGACGGCAACGGCTTGGGCGCGACCAAGCTGTGCATCAGCCGGCTCTGAGTCACGGGACCAGCTCAGAGCGAGTCCCAGACGTACGACAGCTCGACGACCGGGTAGCCGCGCACCGACGACTGGACGCGCTGGCCTTCTCGCCCGCCCATCGCGGCGTAGAACCGGCGCGCGTGGTGATTCCCGTCGAGCACCCAGATGATCAGCGAGGTCATCTGATGCGCGCGGCACCACGCGGTGGTGCTCTCGAACAGCTCGCGCCCGAGGCCGAATCGCTTCGCGCGATCGACGATGTAGATCTCGTAGAGCTCGCCGACACCCGGCCCCTGGCGCCGGCTGCGACCGGCGTTGCAGAACCCGACCAGCTCGTGATGCGTGGTGTCGTACGCGACCAGATTCAGCGCGTCCGCATCGAGCAGGATCTCCCGGCGCAGCGCCGCACGGCGCGCGGTGTCCATCGTGTCGAGGATCGAGTCCGGAAGAATGCCGCGATAGCTGGTCTGCCAGCTGCTGGTCTGGACCCTCGCAACATCGACGGCGTCCGTGGGGACGGCCGCACGGATCGCGAAGCGTTCGAGTCCGAGACTCGCGAGCATGGCATCAGGATACACCCCGGGCGAGCGCTGCAAGCTCTGTCATCGTCTCCACGCGGGGCACGCCGTACGCGGAGATCGACTGGCTATGCCGGCCGCCGACCACGGTGGTCGTCGACGCAGGCAGAGAGAGCAGCCAGTCGGCGATCGCCTTCGCGCGGAGCTGCGGGAGCGGCGCGCTCGCGCTGATCCACACGAGTCGTGGCTGGTGCTCCTGCGCCGCGGCCGCCATCGCGCTCACCGGCGTATCGGGACCGAGGTTGACCGTATGCAGCCCACATGACGCCATCACGATCGCCGCCATGAACGACGGGAGGAGGTACGGATCGTCCTCGGGCGTGGCGCCCAGTGCCACGGGTGCGTTGGCCGGTGGCGAGAACGTGTTGCGCAGCTGCGCGAGTGCCTGGAGGCAGACATCCGTGCCGCGGTGCTCGATGAAGATGCCCGAATCCGTATGGCGCCACAGCTCACCCAGCGTGTGCATCGCCTCGCGCACCGGGCCGTCGCACAGCTCCTCGACAGACGCGCCTCCGAGGTAGCGCCCGAGCAGCCAGCCCCGGGCACCGAGCGCGTCGCCCCGCTGCAGGTGTTCGACGAGCTGTTCAGATCCCGCACGCGCGATCTCCGGCATGTCGAGCATGGCGGGCTGCACGACCTCGGCGCCGGTCTCGCGGATGAACCGCACGGCCTCGGTGACCGAGATCCTGCGATGCCCGCCTTCGGTCCGCATCGCCGCGATCTTGCCGGCGTCCACCCAGCGCTTGAGCGAGGACTCGCTGACCCCGAGCGCCTGAGCCAGGTCCTTGGGGGATAGGAGTCGCATTCCATCATGATGCTACTCGCCCCTCACAGGTTACTGCTACTTACGAGGCCTTGACATGAACGAATAATCGTCCATCATGTCTGCATGAACGATTTGGACGTTTTATTCGGACCTGAAGATCGCGGCTTCGTCTACGCGGTGGCCCGGCGCATCGTCGGATCGCGCGAGGACGCGGACGACGTCACCCAGGAAGCGCTGCTCCTCGCCTACCGCTACCGAGATTCGTTCCGCGGCGACTCGAAGTACCGGACCTGGCTCTACCGGATCGCGTCGACCACCGCGCTCGGGCTCCTCCGCAAGCGGCGCCGCTCGCGGGAGGACCTCACCGCGTTGCCGATCGAGCGACCCGACGGCGCCCGCTCTCCGGAGGACGAGCTGGCCGAGGCCGAGTCGATCGACCTGATCCAGCGCTCGCTGCGCCGCCTCGCTCCGAAGTACCGCGACGTGATGCTCGCGCGCGCCGACTCGAGCGAGGTCGAGACGGCCGCGAAGCTCGGGATCAGCGTCGCGAACGTCAAGGTCCGCGCGCACCGCGCTCGGAAGCAGCTCAGGCAGCTGATCGAAGCCGCTTAGTCAGAGGGTCGAACGGGCGTCTACGGGACGCGTTCGACCACGTACCCCGCGCGCGCGAGCATCGCGGGGAGGCCATTGTCGCCGAGCAGGTGGCCGAGGCCGACGGCCACGAACGCACCCTCGGCGGCGAGATACGCCACGAGCTTCGGCTGCCACGCACGGTTTCGCGCCCACAGCAGCGGTTCGGAGGTACGGGGTACGATCAACAGCGAGGTCATGAGGTCCAGATCGCCGGTGCGGTACGCGACCGCGAGCCGATCGACCTCGCAGTGCATGGCATCCCGCGCGCGGATCACCTCGCTGAGATCGTTCACCGTGACCACCTTGTCGAGCGCGGTCATCTGCTCGGCCCAGGTCTCGAGCGCCTCCACCGGCAGCCGCTTGCTCCGTGCCCGCCTCGCGAGGTCCGTGTCCATCGCGACCGGCTTGTTCGGCGAGACCTTGTTGTTGAGGAGGATCATCGCGTACCAGGGGCGGACGCGCCGCAAGGCGTCCTCCTTGATCGTGCCGATCAGCGCGTCGCGCAGCGCGTACCAGTCGTCGTCGGGCAGCGTCTGATCGATACCGAGGCCCGACTTGTAGCGCGTCAGGTCGCGGACGAGGTCCGGATCCGCAGCGACGTCGCCGAGCTCGGAGGCGAACACCTTCGCGCCATCGAGCGCCGCGAGCGCCGGAGCCGGGACGCCGGCGAGCGCGACGTCGTGGACGGTGCCGTACAGCCACAGCGTCGGGCCCGCGTCCCGGTGGACCTTCCACAAGAAGGGCTGGCCCTGCGCGACCACGGGCAGCGCCGGGCACGCCGGCGGTCTCGACGCGCACGCGACGAGCGACCACACCACGAGCACGGCGAGCGAGCGCACCACCCGATGATAGCCGCGCATCCGCTGCGCTTCGTGGCGTGCTCGCCCGAGTCTGGCCGGCCCCTGGAACGGACGCACTTCCGGGCACTTGGCAGTCGGCGTGATCCATGTGTTGCCGTTCGGCGCTCATCCAAGTACGAGTCCTGCGTGGCCGAAGACGAGACCGCAGAAGCATCCGACGCACCCGCCGCGCAGGCCGGTGGAATCAAGCGCAAGAACCTGATCATCATCGGCGTGATCACCGCCCTCGTCTGGGCGTTCGTGATCCAGACCGGCAGCACCGTGCTGATGATCATCGCCGGCGTCCTCACCGCCGCGCTCGCCGCCGTCCTGATCTGGGCGTTCCGCATGATCCGCAAGCAGCGCGGCCTCGTGGGTCTACTCCAGGGCGCGACCGAATCGCCCGAAGCCCGCAAGAGCGCGCTCGAGAAGCTCTCGGGCGACAAGGACGCAAGCTCGCCGACGAAGATCTTCGCGCGCGCGCAGCTGATGGCGCAGGACGATCCCAAGGGTGCGCTCAAGCTGCTCGAGCCCGTCACGCTCACCACGTTCCCCGCCGCCATGCAGGACGACGTCTCGCTGCTCAAGGCGCAGCTGTTCCTCTCGTTCGGTCGTACGCAGGACGCGCGCAAGTGCGCCGACTCGATGAACCTCGACAACCCCGATCGCAAGGAGATCCGGCCATACGCCGCCGGCATCGTCGCGGAGGCGTGGGGCCGCACCGGCAAGTCGAAGGAGGCGCTCGCGCTCCTCGAGACCGTCGAGCTACCGAAGAAGAACGCCGAGCAGATCGCGATCCAGATGAAGATCGCGCGCGTGTTCGCGAGGTTCGCGGCGAACCAGCGCGGCCCGGCGCGCGCCGACCTCCTCTCGCTCGCCGAGGAGGACGTGAACTACCTCGGCCGCTTCCTCTCGCCGCAGTTCCGCGTGCACCCCGAGCTTCAGAAGCTCGCCCGCTCGGTCCTCGAGCAGCACCCCGGCGCGCGAAAGATGGCGAAGTCCCAGCAGCGGTCGCAGAAGCGCGGCTAGGTCAGCTCGGTCTCCGAGGCCGGCGTCACGTCGAGCGCCCGTGCGACTCCTCGGCAGCGTCCACCGTCGGATCCGGGGTGAAGTCTCTCGCTCTTCTCGTGTTCCTCGTCGCGTGCGGCCATCAAGACGACGCCGGGCCCGAAGGGCCGCCAGGCCCGACCGGCGACACCGGACCGCAGGGCCCACAGGGGCCGCAAGGCGAGCGTGGCCCTGGCGGCGGTGACCCAGGGCCGCAGGGGCCCACAGGGGCCGCGGGACCGACCGGACCGACGGGCGCCGCGGGCCCGGCCGGACCCGCCGGGCCGATCGGGCCGATGGGCGTGATCGGCATGACCGGGCCGCAGGGCATGACCGGCGCGACGGGCGCGACCGGAGCGACCGGGGCGACCGGGCCGCAGGGGCCGATGGGCATCGGCAATCCGGGGCCGCAAGGACCCGCCGGACCCGCGGGGAGCGGCGCGTACAGCGAGGACGTCAACGCCTTCGCTGGGTTCACGGCCGCGACGTCCAACGGCAATGGTGGCGGGCGAGATGGAATGCACGCGCGGTGCGCCGCCGAGTTCACCGGTTCGCACCTGTGTCACGTCTCGGAGTATCAGCAGACGAACTCGGCGACGACGGTGCCGGCGGCGGGCGCGTGGCTCGATCCGAGCATCCTGCCGTACGCCCTGTCCTCCGATAGCGACCTGACGTACGAGGCCGCGCCGGGCTTCGGGCGCGAGGACTTCTCGTTCACGTGCGCGAGCTGGACGTCGAACGCGAACACCGGCACCTGGTCGTCGACGTTCTTGCGCGCCGATGGCGTGACGCAGCTGACGTCGAGTAACACGTTCCCTGCCCCGGCCGCGTGCGACGTGCAGCGGCCGCTCGCGTGCTGCAACGGCGCGCCCAAGGTGCAGTTCGCCGGGTTCACCACGGTGCAGCCCGATGGCGCCGGCGTCGGGAATGGACGACCTGGAATGCACGCCGCGTGCAGCGCGCAGTTCACGGGCTCGCACATGTGCCACATCGCGGAGTACCTGCGGACGGGCTCCGCGACGGCGGTGCCGGCGACGGGAGCGTGGCTCGATCCGAGCGTCAACGAGCGCAACGAGATCGTCACCGGTGGATCCGCGCGGTTCGGGCGGATGACGTCGCGCTACTCGTGCAACGGCTGGACGACGAACGTGGCGACGGGGACCTGGTCGTCGACGCACCTCGACGTCGATGGCTCCGCGCACCTGCAGAGCTCGAACACGTTCCCCGCGCAGATCGGCTGCACGGCGCACCGTCCGATCGCTTGCTGTCGCTAGACGACCGGCGGCGTTGCGGGCGGAGGCAGCGGTGGATTGAGGTCAGGACCATCGGGCTCGCGGAGCGCGCGGCCGGTGACCACCGCGATGCTGAGGAGCAGGATGCCGCTGAGCCACAACCCGTAGCGGCCGCCGGCATCGATCGACACCTCCTTGGTCAGCCGGCTGCCGCCTGACTTGCCGAGCTGCTCCTTGTCGACGGCCTCGCGCAGCTCGCCGCCGACCTTGATCCACAGGCCGACGAGCACGCCGATGGTCGCGATCGCGAGGCCGAAGCTGATCGTCAGGCCCTTGCGCGAGCGTAGCCACGCAACGGCGAAGCCCGCGATCGCGAGGGCGAGCGCCACCATCGCGAGCGGCTCGCGCTCGACGTTGTCGACATGCCCGCTCATCCCGCCCTGCTTGCTCTCGCCGGTGCCGTCCATGTCGGGGTCGTCCATGCGCTTCTTGCGCTGGCGGCCCTCTTCCTTCTCCATCTCCGCGATCATGCCGCCGGGCTTGCAGCCGCCGACCATGTCAGCGCCGGAGACGGTGATGACCTCCATGCCGTCGCACGACACGCCGAAGAACGGGAGGAAGAACGCCGCGATCACCAGCGCGCTGAAGTACCGGCCGATCTTGTTCCACAGCACTCGCTTGCTCGCCATCGGGGCGACACTACCTCACGCATGTCGCGCGGTGTTACTCTCGACGCTCATGGAGATCGTATCCATCGACGTGCAGCGGCCGATCGATGCGTGCTGGCGAGTGTTCACGACGCCGACGATGCTCGTGCACTGGGTGCCCGGTCTGGTCGGAGCAACCTTGGTCGCAGCGCGCCCGGATGGGCTACCGCGCGAGGTGATCTTCGAGTTCGCCGCCGGTCTTCGCTACACGCTCCTCTACACCTACGACGTCGCCGACCACGTCGTACGCTGGGAGCCGCGGGAGCACGACGCGGGCGCGGTTCGCGGCTTCGCGCAGTTCGAGCCGACGGAGGTCGGAGCGAGGCTCACTTACTCGCTCGAGCACGAGGCCGGCCGCAAGGCCGCGGAGCGCGTGCTCGATGATCCCGAGATGTTGATCGGGTCCTTCGCGCGGTACATGCACGAGCACCGCGACTGAGGCCCCGCGCCCGACAACTCCCGCACGCGGCTGGGTAGCCTTGCTCCGTGTCGGAGATGTTCAGCGGCGAGCGCCCACGCACCTCGCCGGGACATCTCGGTCACTTCCTGGGCTTCGGTGACTGCTTCGGCGCGCCGGTCTTCACCTTCGCCGCCAGCTGGGCATCATCGAGTGGCAGCGCCGGCATCAGCCACAGACTCGCGTAGGCCTGCGTGTTGAGATCGTAGAACTTGCGCGATGCCAGACCGAGGCCGACCTGAAACGCGCCCTCGGTCTCGAACCCGAGCGAGCCATGCGCGGGCTTGATCTTGGCGAACGCGTCCGCGGCGACCT
Organism: Myxococcales bacterium; assembly: GCA_043759315.1. Classification (GTDB taxonomy): domain Bacteria; phylum Myxococcota_A; class Polyangia; order Haliangiales; family Haliangiaceae; genus JABFXX01. The sequence continues at coordinate 5,828 of JAYVLW010000020.1, read as the reverse complement.
CGAGGACCTTCGCCGCCGCCTCGGCGCTCTCCTTCGGATCCTGCGTCGTCGCGGCGAGCCACACGAGCAGCGTCTCCGGCGGCTTGCCATCGCTGCTGTTGGCGAGGATCAGCGAGCGCAACCCGTCGAGGCGTTCGTGCGCCCGCGCGGGGGCCGCGAGCGCGTTGAGGAAGCCGAGCCAGCGCCTGCCGCTCGTCTCGTCCTCCGCGGACTCGCGGAACAGCGCGTCGGCGGCATCCGCCATGCCGGCATGGAGCGCGATCCAGCCGAGGTTGTTCGTGACGCGCGCGCGAACCTCTCTGTGCATGGCGCGCGCCGTCTCGTAGTGCCCGGCGGCATTGGCCCACAACGCGTCGTCCTTCTTCACGGTCGCTTCGATCGCATCGCAGTCGCCGAGCATCGCCTCGCGGTTTGCCTCGAGCTGGGTGTTCCACGACGGGGCCATGTCCCCGATCGCGCTGCGCGCCGATCCGACGGCCGCGGGCGTGGCCAGCACGATCGCGATCGTCAGCGCGGTGCGCGCCCGCGCCTGATACAGCTCGATGTCCTCCTCGGGTGGCGTCCCCGGGCGCACCATCACGGCATCGAGAGCGCGCTGGCGATCCTTCGCGAACGTGGCGAACGTGAACACGAGGCGATCCAGATCGATCGTGTCCGGGTGCTTCGCCCGCAGCGCGAGCGCATCCGCGAGACCGGAGCCCAGGAGCTCGGCGATCGCGACGTCCTGCGCGGTGCCCTTCTCCACGATCGGGATCGTTCGATCGATGACGAACTCGAGGGCGGCCGCGCGACCTGGGCGTGTCTTCTCGAGCTCCACCGCCATGCCGCGCATGGTCTTCAGGATCTCGACCATCTTCTTGCCGCCGGCGACCTTGTCCTGAAACAGCATCGGCAGCGCCTCGCCCATCGCGTGCGCGCCCTGCGCGCCGATCAGCATCGACCAGTAGTCGGCGTCCTTGTTGACGAGGTTGTCCTCGCCGAGCTCCTGCGCGACATAGCCCGCCGCCGCCATCATGTTCCCCGTCTGGGCCATCCCCTCGAAGGCCATCGCCGCGGAGCGCACCCGCACGCGCGCATCGTTCGGTGCGACCTCCTTGAGCCGCTTGAGCAGCACCTCGGCCTCGGGCGAGCGCCCCATCGCGCGCAACAGGTCGAGCTGCTCGAGGCGCGCTTCGACGGCGGCGTTGTTCTCCAGCTTCAGGTAGCGATCGAGGTTCGCGAGGTCCTTGCCTGCCTCGCGCAGCTTCGCCTGGCTCAGACGATCCGGCGCGGGTTGCTTGCGCGCCTTCTCGAGCGAGGACGCCGCGCCCGCGCGGTCGTCGGTCCGCAGCTGTGCGGTGGAGAGATCGAGCCAGTCGTCGAGGACGGCAGCGTCCCCGCGCCGCTCCACGAGCTGCGCAAACAGGGTCCTCGCCTTCGCGTTGTCGTTGTCGTTGCGTGCTCGCTCGGCGAGCGACCGCAGGACGCCGTCGACCGCCTCCGGCGGGGCGCCCGCCGTCAGGATCTGCGCGGCCAGGTGCTTGCGCTGCGCTATCGCGGTGTCGGCCAGCACTTCGAGGAGCTTGCGGTCGAGCCCGAGATTCGGCGCGGTCTTCGCCCAGTCGCGAAAGCTGGTGGCATCGACGACGTCGTACAGGTGGTGCAGTAACCCGGCCGCGGCGAGCCCCTCCGCCGACGCGGGGCCGTATGCGAGTGGCTCGGCGAGGTACACGCCTTCGAACGCGGTGCGAAGCTTCGCGCCCAGCGCTTCTGGCTTTGCCGCCAGCGTGTCGAGCGTCCATCCGGCGAGTCGCGTGCGGGCCGCGGCCACCCGGCCGGCCGCGTCGGCGGGAGCCGCAGCGCCCTTCTGCAGATCGCTGGTCAGTGCCTCCGGCAGCGTCGGCCAGATCGGCTGCGCCGGTGTGGCGAGCTCGGTGGCGAGCGCCTGGAACGGCGACGGTTTCGGGTCGCCATCCGGTGTCCGGACCGTCGGCCCTGTCCTGCACGCGAACGACGCAACGACCAACACGAAGAACACACGAGACATGGCTCCCACCCGACCAGAGTAGGCGATCCGCCGCGCCTATGCGATCGCGAGCGTGATGACCTCGGAGGGTGACAGCTCGTAGGGCTCGTCGATGCGGCCATCCGAGATCTCGTCGCCTCGACGGAACCAGCTCTCCGCGAACGCCTCGTCATCGAGATCCACGTCGACCATCTGGATCTCGACCTCGAGCATCGTCGGGTCGAACAGATGGTGAGGGAATCCCGTCAATCCTCTCGTCAGATCGAGCATCGAGATCTCCAGCATCGATTCCATGCTTCCGCCGATCCGCGCGCGGGGGCAAGTTTGCGGCCGTGGTGCCGGGTATGCTCGCGGTACACATGGGATTGCTCAGCCGCATGCTCCTAGGCGCCCCGCGCTCCGGGACGAGCATCGAGCCCGTGCTGGACTTCTCGCGGCTGACGATCTGCGGCCTCGAAGCCGGGGCGACGCAGACCGAGATCGAGCAGCGACTCGGACCGGCCAGCGACTTCGCGATGCGCCGCAAGGGCCAGCTCGCGTATCCGCAGATCGGGCTGCAGCTCTCGCTGGATGATCAGCGCACGCTCGTCGGCTTCAGCGTGTTCGCCGGCCCAGGCATCTTCGAGCAGTACGGCTGGGAGCCCGGCCGCCGCCGCGGCGTACCCGACGAGACCTGGTTCGTCCGCACGCTGGGCGAGCCGACCACGCGCACGTCCGACGATGAAGAGTTGATGCTCGAGTGGACGAGCGGAACGCTGTTCGTCGGGATCGACTTCACGCTCGCCGGCGCGCTCGCCGACGTGCTCGTCGACTACCGCTAACTACTTCTTCGCGCTGACGCGGATGTTCCAATCCTCGTCGAGGATCGACATGCCCATCTCGACGATCGTGCCGTTGGGGCCGGCGAAGGTGTACTCCCACTTCTCGCCGTCCTTCTTCGCGCCCGTCGGTGCGCCGAGTGCCGCGGCGACGGTCGCGAGAATCTCGGCCTTCAGCGCCTGATCCTTTCCGAACGGGAACAGGATCGAGTACGTGACCACCTTGCCGCCCTCCCAGTCGGGCTGGACGAGCGTGTGGTAGAGGTTCGTCTCGGTCTCGGGCAGCTTGAGCATCGCGGTGTCACCCGCGCCCCCCATCGACTCGACCTTTGCCTGCGTGGTCTTGTCGAGGCCGATCCGGTCCATCTCGGCCTTGTTCTGGTCCTTCGACTTCACCTCGATCCATTCGGGGAACGCAGCCGCCAGCTCGGCCACGGTCTTGCCGATGACCGGCTTCGCGAGAAGGCCGTCCTTGCCGACGAGCTCGGTGATCGGCATGTAGCGCTGGAAGTAGAGGTGGTAGGCCGGGATGGTCTCCTCCTGCTTGGTCTTCGCGTTCGCGCGATCCCAGTCGTCGGCGCTCGCCGTGACCTTCAGGTGCTTCTCGGGGTTGTACCAGGCGTAGTACTTGTCGCTGAGGTGCTCGTAGACGACCGGGTCGCCCCAGCCCGCCTTGATCTCGTCGAACGCTTCTTGATCGATCTTGAACGTGAACTTGTCGACCTTCTGCGTATCCTCGTCGAGCCGGAACGTGAACTGGTAGCGGAACGGCGACTTGCCGAGATAGATGTACGCGGACGTGCCATCGACGCGCGCCTTCGCGGCCTTGCCGGCCGTCGCCGCATCCATGCCGAAGTCCGCGGTCCCGTAGACGTCGGCTGGAAGGCTGGGGCAGCCGGCGAACGTGAACGGTAGCTGCCACGGCGAGGCCGGCTTGCGCTTCGTCATCGCGGCCGCCGGGTCCTTCGCGTGGCAGCCGAACAAGCCCTTCGCCGCGGCGATCGGCGGCGCCGGCTCCGGTTTCGGCTCCGCCGGCTTCGTCGTCGCGGGCTCGGCCGTCTTCGGCGGCGGTTGATCGTCACCGTGAGACGCCGACTTCGACTTGCCGCAGGCCGCGACGAGCAGCGAGGACACCATCACAGCGCGGAGCTTCATCCGGGGAACGTACGCGGTTTCAGGACGGCGCGGTGAGGCTGAGCGGCCCGAGGTAGTCACGCTTGCCGATGGGCACGCCGTTGTGCCGGAGGATCGCGTACACGTGCGTGAGGTGGAACCAGAAGTTCGGCATGCCGTGCTCGAGGAAGTACGCCTCGCCCGACATCACCTTGCCCTCCCAGCGCGGCGTGGTGATCACGCGCGTTGCGGCGCCTTCGAAGTCCTTCGCAGCGAGCGTGCCGAGATACTCGAGCACGGCGTGCACGCGCGTGCGCAGCTGATCGATCGTGGTCTCGGAGTCCTCGTGCTTCGGCGCGTCCTTGCCCGTGAGGCGAGACGCGGCGAGCTTCGCGACATCGCACACGCCCTGGACCTGGCGCACGAACGCGAACTGATCCGGCGCGAGACGGAAGTCGAGGAACAGGTTCGGATCGAACTTCTTCGCCTCGGCGTGAGCGACGGCGGCGTCGAACCACTTGTCTACCTGCCGGAGCTCCTTGGACATCTGCGCGAAGATTGCGTGGTACATGCGCCGCATCCTACGCGCATCACTGGCGGCATCGCGTCCCCCGGCACTGCCTGTTCGGGCTGGGCCGCGTTAGACTGCGGGAGTGTCGGGCGATGACGGCTTGCGGACGAAGCTAGGCGTCGGTGACGTCAAGCAGCAAGACATCCCCGCGCTCGTCGGGAAGGTGGTGCTCGGGCGTTACAGGGTCGAGGCTGTACTCGGCAAGGGCGCGATGGGCACGGTGTTCCGCGGTTCGCACAACAAGCTCGCGCGCTCGGTTGCGATCAAGGTCTTGCACGCGCACCTCGTCGACGAACCCACGATGCTCGCGCGGTTCCAGCGCGAAGCGCAGCTCGCGGCGCGGCTCCAGCATCCAAATCTGATCACCGTGCTCGATCTCGGAGAGACCGATGACGGCCAGCACGTGATGGTGCTCGAGCTCGCGGCGGGCCCCAGCCTCGCCGACGTGATCGGCAACAAGCCGCTGGCCGCGGAGCGTACGCTCAAGCTCGTGCGACAGCTCCTCGCGGGCCTCGATCACGCTCACCACGCCGGCCTCATCCACCGCGATCTCAAGCCGGCGAACGTGATGGTCGAGACGAGCGACTCCGGGGAGGAGATCGCGCGCATCGTCGACTTCGGGATCGCGATCTTGCGTGACCCGGACGAGACCATCGCGGGCGGCAAGCTCACGACCACGGGCCAGGTGCTCGGCACCCCGCTCTACATGGCACCGGAGCAGGCGAAGGGCGAGGCGTTCGATCACCGCATCGATCTGTTCGCGCTCGGCGTGATCGTCTACGAGATGCTGACCGGCCGGATGCCCTACGACGGCGATGGTGTCGACGTGGCGCGCGCGAACCTCCTGCACGAGACGCCCCCCATGGGCGTGCGTGTGCCGACCGTGATCGTCGATCCGCTGCTCGAGGCATTCACGCGCAAGCTGATGGAGAAGAAGCCGGAAGCGCGCCCGGCCAACGCGAAGGCGGCGCGGCAGTTGCTCGAGCTGATCGAGCGCGATCGCATGGCGGCCGCAACGGCGCTCGGCATCTCGTTCGAGGTCGCGGTCCCGCTGCCCGCCCCGGCGCAGATCGTCTCGCTGCCGCCGCCGACCCGGGTCGCCGATCCGGAACCGGTACGCGCGCTCGCGCCGACGATGGCCGCGCCGACCTCCACCCCGCGCGCGCCCACGACCGATCCAATCGGCCGCCGTCCGATCGCCCTGTCGACCCGCCACCTCGTCGGCATCGGCGCAGGCATCGCCGCGGTGATCGCGCTCGTCGTGATCATCAAGCTCGCGACGCGCTCGCACGGAGATCCCAAGCCGACGGTCGCGACCGCG
>JAYVLW010000019.1:0-2520 GCA_043759315.1 Myxococcales bacterium | reverse complement strand
GGCGCCCCGGAACGCTGACGAATGACTTCTTCGTCAACCTGCTCGACATGTCCACGAAGTGGCAGAAGTCCACGACGGAGGGCGTGCTGGAGGGCCGCGATCGCGCGACGGGACAGCTGAGATGGACCGGCACCGTCGTCGATCTCGTGTTCGGCTCGAGCTCGCAGCTCCGCGCGCTCGCGGAGGTCTATGCATCGAGCGACGCGCAGCAGACGTTCGTGCGGGACTTCGTGGCCGCGTGGACCAAGGTGATGAACCTCGACCGCTACGACGTCGCGTGACCGGGATCCACGCAGCGAACTACCTCGGCAGCAAGATGCTGCTCGCCGGCACGCCGCCGCCGCAGGTGCCCGAGTAGCCGGAGCTCAGGCGCGCGCCTCAGAAGTCGCGGCCGAACCCGAGCCCGCCGAGCACGACGGCGCCCTTCACCGGGACGTCACCGAGCGGCGCCACGTGAAGCGAGAGCTCCGGCACCAGATGCCACTTGTTCGTGGCGCCGAACCGCCATTCGGCGTTGCCGAACGCACCGATCATCAGGCCCGCCGACGAACCACCGCCCGCGGGAACGAACAGCGATCCGGTGAGCGCCGGTCCGAACGTGATCGCGAAGCGCGGCCTGAACCTGCGCGTGATCGCCGCCGCGCCGCGCAGGTGCATCGTGATCGCATCCGTCGTCCCGAGACGCTCGAGCGTGCGCGCCCCCCCCAGCGCGGCGAGCGCGGCCCATTGCCATTTCCCATCGACGAAGCGATGCCGCACGCTGGCCTCCGCGCCGACCGTGTAGAGCTTGAGGCCGACGTCGGTGTCGTGGCCGATCCCATAGCGCGACGCGAGCTCGAGCCCGGTCGTCGGCGTCGGCGTGTTCTGCGGCAGGTCATAGAACTCACCCGACGTGCTCGCGACCTGCACCTGCCAGTGATTGAGCGGCAGCGGTTCGGCCGTCTGGTACATCGTGTAGGAGCCGCATCCCGCCATCGCGATCAGCGCGAGCCTACGCATGAGGATGCGCGTCGAAGAAGTCGAGGATGATCTCGGTGCCGAAGTCCTTGGCCACGCGGCCGATGATGTCCTCGACCCCGAACTGGTTGCCGGACGGCCAGGTGTGACCACCACCCTCGATGCGAATCCGCTCGGTCGTGGCCGCGCAGTTATCCCAGACGCGCAGCACCGAGGTCGTGTGATCCTTCGGATCGCGATCCGGCAGCGCCGTGTCGACGAACGTCTCCGCGCAGCCATTGCGAATGCGCCAGTTCTCCATCGTCGTGTCGACGCTGCTCAGGTTGCCGGCGACCGTTCCGCCGCCGTCGTACGAGAGTACCGGGTCATCGGTGCCGTGCATGTCCAGGATCGGGACGGTGACCGAGCACGCCGCGCCGCTGTCGGCATGGATGTTCGTGCCCGACACCGGCGCGATCGCGGCGAACCGAGGATCCTCGCACGCGAGCCGATGCGACATCGCACCGCCGTTCGAGATGCCCGTGGCGTAGATCCGCGCGGGGTCGACGGTGATCACCTTCGCGACCTGATCGAACACGTCGGCGATGTACGTCACGTCGTCGCTGTTCTCGTTACACGCCGGTCCGAACGCACAGATGAACCCGTTGGTGCCACCACCCGCGTTCCAGGTCCGCACCCCGCGCAGCGGACGCGCGCCGACCCCATCGGGCGAGATCAGGGCGTACCCGCGCGCGGCCGCGAGATTGCCGAGGCACTCGGGCGCTCCGAGGTCACCCTCGGGACACGTCACGCCATCGGCGGCGCCGCGCGTCGCGCCACCCCCGTGGATCGCGAGGATCACCGGCAGCGGCGAGCTCCCATCCCAGCTCGACGGCGTGCGGAGGTCGAAGGCACGGTCCGTGTAACCGGGGACCACGCAACTCACGGTCTCTCCAGGCTTCACCTCGATGTCCCCGCAGCTCGGGACGAAGTAGTCGCAGCCGACCGCGAGGCAAGCGAGCCCGACGGCGACCGCACAGAGGAAGGGCCGCGGCACGGCGAAGAGTGTACAGGGCACCGCACGGCCCATGTGAGACACTGATCGGATGAAGAGGGTGGCGCTCGCAGCGCTCTGCGCATCATGCGGTGGAAGCAAGAACGGCGTGGATGCGCCGGACTTCAACGGCCCCGTCGTGGACGCGTACGAATTCCACGACGCCCCCGGCCCGAACGACAGCCCGCTCATCGCCGGCTGCCCGATCCTTCCGGGCAATCACGTGTTCAACATGCCGATCGATGGCCTGCCCGTCGATCCGAGCTCCGCGTCCTTCATCACCACGATCGGCGGCGCGACCAAGCTCCACCTCGATCTCGGGCAGACCGTCGATCCGCAGGCCGCCGACTTCTACGGCATCCCGTTCAACGTCGTGCACGGCAACAGCTTCACCTGGCCGAGCGTGGTGTTCGCCAGTGCGGATCCCGGCCTCGACTGGGATCCGAAACCCGAGAGCGACTGCGCGAGCTCGGCGCGCGCCGTGGTCTCGCCCTGCACCGCCGGCACCGCATACCTCCCGATCCCCGCGA
>JAYVLW010000018.1:0-5512 GCA_043759315.1 Myxococcales bacterium | reverse complement strand
TCGCGCGCACGGCACCGAAGGCGCGTTCGAACGAGAGCAGCGCTTCGAGCTCGCCCTCGGGCTCGGTGAAGCCCTCGGTCTTGACCATGAGATACGCGGTCGACGTGATGTCCCCGTCGAGCCAGCGAATGCCCGCGCCGATGCCCGGCCGCGGTTTGTCGGAGACCACGTCGAGGACGCGCACGACGGCGCGCAGGCGCCACACGAGGTTGACCTCTCCCAGCGCCGCGACCCGGACCGCGTCGCGGGCTCCATCGAAGTCCGACGCCACGGCGACGAAGCCCGTCCCCGCGCTGGTCGCGCGGAGGATCCCAGGCGTGAAGGTGGCACTCGCGGCGAGCGAGCGCGCGGTCTCCGCGCGTGCCGCCCCACCGGCACACAGCACGAGCAGCGCAGCAGCGACCGCCCTCCTCATCGGTTGACCTCCAGCTTGCCGATGGCCACGTCCTGCGACTCGACCACCGTGGTGCCGCCACGATCGCGCATGCCACCCGACGGCAGGTGGAAGTCCGCCGCGGTTCCATCGACGACGATGCCGTCCGGTGCGCTGCCGGTCATCTCGAGCCGCATCGTGTAGAGCACGGAGCCCGCGGGGAGAACGCTGTCGGTGGCGACCGCACCTGGGCCGCTCGCCTTCTGGGTGAGCCCGGTGACCAGCGTGTCGGCGAGCGGTCCCCTGATGGGGACGATGGCCTGCGCCGCCACCGGCGAGTTGCCGGGATCGAGTGCCGTGCCCGGAAGGAACTCGGTGACCCGCACACCACGCCCGACGGGGAGGTTGAACCCGACCGAGTACCCGGTCAGCGGCTGATCGCCGACGACGAGATCGAGCACCACCTCGGTCTCGGCCTTCGGCTTCGTCTTGCTCTTGACCAGGCGCAGCGCGCCGCCTTTCGGCGGATTGGAGTAGTCGAACATCGGGCTCTCGTTGTCGCCGCACGAGGCAGCGCCGAGGAGGACGGTTACCAGCAGGAGCGTGCGCATCACGGGTGACCTCCAAACTTCGCGAGGAATGCGTCGAGATCATCGGCATCGATCGCCTGTACCGGCGGGTTGCCGCCGCCCGCGGTGATGTCCATGATCCACGAGTAGAGCGGCGCGGTCGTCTGCTCCGGCGTCACCCCCTGGCGCGCCGACATCGCGCCGAGATCGATCCAGTCGAGCTGGAGGTTTCGATCGTAGTCGCCGTTGCCCGGAGCGCCGTGACCCGCGCCCGCACTGGGATAGATCTCCCACAGTCCGCGACCGTAGGTCGCCACGCGAATGAAGTCCTGGTTCTGTGCGACGTACATGTCACGCACCGGCACCATCGGCAGACCGTCGCCCATCCGGTTCCACGTCGCGCCGCTATCCAGCGTGATGTACACGCCGATCTCGGTACCCGCATAGATCGTGCTCGCCGTGATCGGGTCGTACTTGACGACGTAGACCGGGACGTTCGGAAGGCGATGCGCCGGATCCGCACCGACGATCGACGTCCACGTCACGCCGCCATCGGTGGTCCGCCACAGGCGACCGGCCTCGTCGGGCGGAGGTGGTCGACCTGGGCCATTGAGCGTGCCCGTGAACGCTCCGATGAACACCTGGCCCGCCACCTGGCCCGCGGCGAGGGTCGGCGGGAAGTCGATGTAGGACGGCCCGATGAGCCGCGCGCTGCCGACGCGCACCGGCTGCGTCGCGGTCCAGTCCACCTTCGTGTTGCCCTGCGTGGTCACGTAGAACGGCTCTGCCGAGACAGCGCCGACCGCGCCATACAACCCGGGCGTGGCGCGCGATGCGGCGACGTTCCGGATGCCCGCACCGATCGCGCTCGTCGTCAGATCCTGCGAGATCGACTTCCACGTGAAGCCGTCGCCGGCCGGCACCGCCACGAACACTTGCTCGTCGGTGTGGGTCAGCACGCTCTGGCCGACGTGGTCGGTCTCGACGTTCGCGTAGTGCACGAGGAACGGCTCCTGATCCTCACCGAACCGCGTCGCGCGCTCGAGCGCCCGCTCCGCGATCTGCTCGGGCTCGAGGCCCACCGGCGACGGCGTGCCGTGCCAGTGCGACTCCGCGTCGCTCTGCGCCTCGGGCTGCTCGACCGAGCAGTCGGTGAGCGCCGGCTTGCAGAACGTCCACTGGAACTGGATGCTGGCCCAGTAGGTGGTGCCGTCCATGCCGGTGTGCACCGTGCCGCCGATACCATCGCCGCCGATCGCCTGGTTGAACGCCGACGGATTCGCCGGGTTCGCCCGGAACCGCGTGCCGTTGTCCTGCAGACCGCCGTACAGCACGAACGGATTGCCGGTCGCTGGATCCCCCGACATCACCGAGTAGAAGAGGTGTGTCGCGAGGCCCTTGTTCTGGTGTTTCCACACCACCTGCTCGGGGATCGTCGACGACCACAGATTGGTGCTCGTGAACACGCCACCGTCGCTCCCGGTGAACGTGCGAACCACACCGTCGACGGCAACCGAGGTCGCCGCGTGCCAGTCGGCGTGTACGTACGCGAGACGGCCTCCATCGGTCTCGCCGTAGCCGGTGCCCGGCAGCCAGTGCGAGACGTTCTCCCACGTCGGTGGATCGGACGTGCCGTTCAGCGTGCGCACGCCGCACAGGTTGCCTCCGACGAGCACGTGATCCGCATTCGTCGGATCGACGACGATCGACTGGTTGTACCAGGACTGATCGTGGCCGACGTCGAGGTCGGTGCAGCTGTCATCCATGTTCGCCGCGAGCGTGGGGTTCGCGAGCATGCCCGCGAGCTCGACCCACGTCTTGCCGCCGTCCTTCGAGCGCCAGTAGCCGAGCGTCTGCGTGCCGAACAGATCGCCGACGAACGCGTACACCACCGTTGTCGAGGACGATGGGGTCGGTCCCACCGCGAGCGTCGCGCGATTCGTTCCCGCGGTGCGCGGCAACGCCGTGACCTGCGACCACGTGGTGCCGTCATCGGTGCGCCAGATCGTGGCGTTCGTCCCGAGCGGGCAACGCCCCGGATCCGGATCGCTGGAGCCGAACGCGCCCGGCGGCGGTGATCCGGGGCCGCATGCCGTGACTCCGCTCGCGATCCAGCCCCCGCCACCGAGGGGAAGGATGCTCCACACCGACTCCGCCACGACGCCAGTGCCGCCTTCGGGGAGATCGACCAGCCCATACGTGGCGCCCGCGTCCGAGGAGCGGAACAGACCGGCGTCGGTGGCGACCCACACGACATCGCCGTCGACCTGGATCTGGCGGATCGATCCGACAGCGGCGGGCACCGCGTTCGGATACATCGCGTCGAGGACGACCGGCGCGCTCCACGTCCCACCACCGTTGGTGGACTTGAACATGGTGTTGCCCGAGCCATCGATGAAGTCCCCGTTGCCGAGATACAGCGTATCGGGGTGCGCCGCGTCGATCGCGAGCGCGCCGACCGCGAGGTTCGGCAGGAGATCCGTGGTCGGGATCCAGGTGGGTCCGACCGTCGCGAGGAAGTTGTAGGTCTTCCACACGCCGCCGCCTGACGTGGCGACGTACACGACGTTCGCGTCGCGCGGATCGACGACGATCGTGGTCGGCCTCCCCGAGTCGACGCCATCGATCGCGAAGTAGTTGAACTGCTTCGGGGCGTCGGTGGGCCCGAGGCTGACCCAGGACGTCGCGGGCACCGACGGCTTGGCCGCCTGGCCCTGCTCCGCCATGCGCGCGCGAAGCTTCGCCGCCTCCTCGGCGCCGACTCGATTGCGCGTGGCGAGCTCGGCAGGCCCGGCACGGTGAGTCCCCGAGTGTCGGATGCGCGAGTCGGGGTGCGGTCGCTCGAACCGTTCGTTCTCGCCGTCCTCCTCCTCTCGTTCGCGCTCCGATCTCGACGCATGGCGGGCCACGCCCACCACGCCGATTGCCGTGGCGACCAGCGCACCGGCGACGATCCATCCCTTTCGCATGGGGCGAGTAGCCCGCCTCTTTGGCGCGACGTCAAGTCGGTCGCCCTGGCCGGTGATAACGAGTGAGGTTTACCAGATCAGTTGTCGTCTCACTTACGAGCGTGAACGAGTGTGAACTTGCCTTCAGGGAACTCGACCTCGATCCGCTGGGTCGCCACCGAGACCACCGAGCCCCGTCCGAACTTCGGATGCTGCAGGAGCTCCCCCACCAGGAACGTCGCACTCGCCGCATAGTCCCGCACGGCTTGCTCCTGCGTGCGCCACGCGAGGTGCACGAGCTCCGTCAGCGTGTCGAGCAATCCCTGCGCGACCGCCGCCGGGAGCTTCGACGCGCGCGCGTCGGCGACGCGCCGGATCGCGACCTGACGCGGAGTCAGCTTCAGCGTGATCGGGGCCTCGAGCCGATCCGCGGCCTCCGCGCTCGCCTTCGCCAGAACCTGCTTCGCGCGATCGATCGCGGCCTGCGCGGCCTGCGCGACCGCGGCGAACCGCGCATCGAACAACAGCTGCTGGATCGCCTGAACCGCATCGAGCGGTACCTTCGGCTGCCGGACCATCCGCATGCCGCGCTCGTCGAGCTGCGCGGTGATCTTGTCGTACGACGAGAGGAAGCGCTCCTCGCATGCCTGGCGGCCACGGCGGATGATGTCCTCGCGGATCTTCGGGATCGCGAGCTCCACGTCGAGCACCGTGGTGAGCGCGGCCCCGACGGCCTTCCGCACGTCGTCGTCCAGGGTGATCGTGCGATCGGCGTCGTCGGTGACCGTGAGTCCGAGCGCAGCGATCACGGCGTCGGCGATCTGCTTCGGCTTCGCGTTACGCGGGCCGCGCGGATCGAACTCCGCCTTGTTCCCGAGGCGCACGGCGAGTGCCGAGCGCAGCTTCGGATGCTCGGCCCCGTCGGGATCGTCGATCAGCCCCAGCTCGTCGAGCACGCCATCGAGGCCGAGGCGCAGACACAGCTCGTGGAACCCGACCAGGGTCTCGCGGGCGAGCTGTTCGGGGTCGCCTTCGATGGCGCGGGTCTCGAGGATCCGCGCGGCGAGCTCTTGCAAGGGGACGAGGTGAGCTCGGGGAAATGCAGGCACGGCGGCAGTTAACCACGCCCGCGCGCTGGCGACGATCGGGTCGCCGGCACAAAGCTCAGCGAGCGCCCGCCCAGATCAGACCGCGACAGGCGGCACACTGTTGCACCTCAGCACGGTGACTCCTGCGCGGAGTTGCCCACGCGTGCCGATCGCCGGTACGCCTCCTGCAATCCGCTCCGGCGGTGCGCCGATTGCTCCTCCTCGCCGTGCTGACCAGCGGCTGCTACAGCCTCCCGATCTGGAAGGGTGAGGTCAAGGTCACGGCGCTGACCCGCGACTCGATCGCCAGGTGCGGCACCGGAGCGCTGACCGATGCGGGCTCCACCACGATCACGCGCGATCCGTACCTCCAGAGCACGACCACGACCTCGGCGATCGTCGCGTGGGGCTCACGTAATCCGCACGGGCGCGTGGTGATCAGCGAGCCGGGCGGCGAGCCGCTCGTCACCGCCGAGGCGACGTACGCGGGCGATCCGGACCGCCTCGACCGGAGGAAGGCGGCCTGGACCCGCA
>JAYVLW010000017.1:0-3063 GCA_043759315.1 Myxococcales bacterium | reverse complement strand
TCTGTGCGAGGGCGTCGTCGAGCGAGCGGGCGCTGACCACACCGTCGGGCACGGCCAGCGCGCCGCGCGAGACCACCACGTTCAGGCGCCTCGGGAGCGGCCGTCCCTTGACCTCGGTGCTCTCCCAGGTCTTGCGGCCCATGATGATCGCGTTGCGCTTGCCCTCGGCGGCAGCGGAGGTGATGCGGCGGAAGTGGGCCAGATCGCCGGACAGCTTGGGCCAGGGCAGCCCATTGGCACTCCCGATCCCCCACTCCAGATCGGCGGCAACGACGACATCAAAGCTCACCGGGACACGCTAGCAGATCCCGAAACACGGCATGATCGGTGGAACATGAAGCTCTTCTTGATGGTGACCATGTTCGTGGGGTTGTGTGCGCTCACTCCGAGCGCCGCCGAGGCGAAGGGCCTGGTGATCATCAACACCGGCGATGATGTGATGGAGATCGGCGACGTCAAGGCCGAGGCGCGCGCCGAGGTCGAGGCGGCCACCGCGCCCGGGGTCAAGGTGGGCGTGCAGTACTCCCGGTTCGGCATCTTCTGGATCGACTTCTTCCGCTGGGGCTCGAAGTTCGTGCTGTTCCAGGGCAACACGTTCTGGGAGATCCCCGAGGCGGATCTCGCCGAGGTGTCGGCGGTTCCGCTCAAGAAGCCGTTCACCGCTACCGTCCCACCCGGGCTGATCGGGCTCGGCGTCATCTTGCTCATCTTCATCGCGGTGAAGGTCATCGGCCGCAAGAAAGGCGGCGAGGACGCGACGGCCACCACGGGCGCGCCGCCGACCGAAGCCGGCTGATCGGCTGCAACCACCGCGCGCGAAGCGTGTCCGCCCGGGATGCGCACCGCCGCGCGAGCTCGACGCGGAGTCCGCGCTCCACGTGCGGGTCTCGGCGTACGTGCTGACCGCGCTCGGTCACGTCGACGAGGTCACCGCCTGGTGCCACGGGCTCGGGCGGGATCGCGACGGGCGCGACCTCGCCTGCACGCCCGATTGATCGTGTAGGGTCGCCACGTGGCCACCGTGGTGTTCACGCAGAACCTGAAGCGTCACGTCGAATGCCCGACGGAGATCGCGACGGGCGAGAGCGTGCGCGCCGTGCTCGAAGTGGTGTTCTCCACGAACCCGAAGTTGCGCGGCTACGTCCTCGACGATCAGGGTGCGCTGCGGCACCACATGATGGTGTTCGTCGATGGCGAGCCGATCACCGATCGCGCCGGTCTTTCGGATCCCGTCCGCGCCGCGAGCGAGGTCTACGTCATGCAAGCCCTGTCCGGAGGATGACCGAATGCACACGCTCCTGATCTCGACCCGCAAGGGCCTGTTCGTCGCCGAAGGTCGTGGTGCGAGCTACGCGATCGATCGCGGACACTTCGTGGGAGACAACCTGTCCCTCGCGATGGTCGATCCGCGCGATGGTGCCTGGTATGCGGCGCTCGACCACGGCCACTTCGGCGTCAAGCTGCACCGCTCCGACGATCGCGGCGCGACGTGGACCGAGATCGCCGTCCCCACGTATCCGAAGCAGCCCGAGGGCGAGGTGCAGAAGAACTTCTTCGGCATCGAGCTCAAGTGGACCACGCAGTTGATCTGGTCGCTCGCGCCCGCGCTCGATGCGCCAGGCGCGCTGTGGTGCGGCACCATCCCGGGCGGGCTGTTCCGCTCGGAGGACCGCGGCGCATCGTGGCAGCTCGTCGAGTCGTTGTGGTTTCACCCCGACCGCAAGAAGTGGGGCGGCGGTGGGCGCGACCACGCCGGCATTCACTCGATCTGCGTCGATCCGCGCGATCCGAAGACCGTCGCGATCGCGATCTCCACCGGCGGGGTCTGGCGCACGCGCGACGCGGGCGCCACGTGGACGAACACCGCGGGTGGTATGCGCGCCGAGTACGTGCCTCCCGAGCTGATCCACGATGGCAATAGCCAGGACGTGCACTGCCTGGTGCAGTGCGCCGCCACGCCGACCACGTTCTGGGTCCAGCACCACAACGGCATCTTCGTCTCGACCGATGACATGGCCACGTGGCGCGAGCTCGCCACCAACGGCAGCCCGTCGGTGTTCGGGTTTCCGGTCGCCGTCGATCCGAAGGATCCGAACACCGCGTGGTTCGTGCCCGCGATCAAGGACGAGAAGCGGATCCCCGTCGAGGGCAAGATCGTGGTCGCGCGTACCCGCGACGGCGGCGCCTCGTTCGAGGTGCTGTCGAAGGGCCTGCCGAGCTCGTTCGCGTACGACCTCGTCTACCGCCACGGCCTCGCGCTCGCGCCCGACGGCACGCTCGCGTTCGGCTCGACCACGGGCAACGTGTTCGCCTCGACGGATCGCGGCGAGAGCTGGGCCGCGATCTCCAACTACCTGCCGCCGGTCTACGCCGTGACGTTCGCCCCATGACGAACGTCGCCGTCGTCACCGGTGCAGGCCGCGGCCTCGGGCGGAAGATCGCCGAGCGCCTCGCGCGCACGGGCCACCACGTGGTGTGCACGGACATCGACGAAGGTGCCGCGCAGGTCACCGCCGCCGTCGTCGACGGCACCGGCATGAAGCACGACGTGCGTGATCCCGATGCCCACCGCGCGGTCGCGGCGGCGGCCTCCGCGCTCGGGCCGTTGACCGTGTGGGTCAACAACGCCGGCGTGCTGAGCGTCGGCGAGGCATGGGGCGTCGACGATGCGGCGACCCGCCGGATGGTGGAGGTGAATCTCCTCGGCGTGATCTGGGGCTGCCACGCGGCGATCGACGCGATCACCGCGGGGACGATCCTCAACATCGCGTCGATGTCGGCGATCGTCCCGACGCCCGGCCTCGCCGTCTACGGCGCCACCAAGCACGGCGTGCTCGGCTACTCGCTGTCGCTCGCGTCGGAGCTGCGGCGCGCGAAGCGCCCGATCACGGTCAGCTCGTTGCTCCCCGATGCGATCGCGGGTGACATGACGGCCGCGGTCGCGCACGACGAGGCGGCGAGCCTGCTGTTCTCGAACACGCAGCTCTCGCTCGACGCCGTCGCCGATGCCGCCGCACAGCTGGTCGCGCGGCCGCGCCTGATCAAGACCATCCCGGCGTACCG
>JAYVLW010000016.1:0-5101 GCA_043759315.1 Myxococcales bacterium | reverse complement strand
ACGTCGATCGGCCGTTCCTTCGTCTCGCCGAGCCGCGTGATGCGCTTGACCTCGAGCGCACGCAGAAGCTTCGCCTGGATCGCGAGCGGGAGCTCGCCGAGCTCGTCGAGGAACACGGTGCCACCCGCGGCGCTCTCGAACAGCCCTGCCTTCGCGGCCGTCGCCCCCGTGAACGCGCCCTTGTCGTGGCCGAACAGCTCGCTCTCGACGAGGCCCTCGGGGCCCATCGCGCCGCAGTTGACCGCGATGAAGTTCCCGGTGCGCTTTGACCAGTGGTGCACCGCGTACGCTGCATTCTCCTTGCCGACACCGGTCTCTCCGCAGATCAGCACCGGCAGCTCGGACGGGGCGAGCCGCTCGAGGAGCGCGAACACACGGATCATCGCCGGGTCGGCGATCACGACCTTGCGCGTGCCGAGCTCGATGCGCGTCAGCGCGTCGGCGGGCTCGGCGACGGTGCCTGCTGCCGCGCGCCGGGCGGCGGTGCGTGCCGCGAGGAGGATCGTATCGACGTCGCACGCATCGGAGGGACACATCGCGAGGCCGATGCGCGCGCTGGGTGCGATCGCCACGATCCGTGCCGCGATCTCCCGGGCCTCGTCGCGCTCCACCTCGGGAAGCAGCAGCAGCGGGTGGCCATCGTCGGTGCGGCCGGCGACATCGATCAGGCGGAGCTCCCCGGCGAGCGCCGCCGGTGTCACCTCGGCACCGATCACGGCGATCACGGCGAGCGAACGCTTGTACTGGATCGCGCGGTCGAGCTCCTCCACGAGCCGCCGCCGCCATCCCGCCTCGCCGTAGGTCGAACGCGCGGGCGCAGCGGGCCGCGAGAAGTGGACGACGCAGACCACATCGCCGACCGCCAGGACATCTCCCGAAGAGAGCGCGCGCGAGCCGCTCACCACCTCGCCGTTGACCCGCGTGCCGTTGTGGCTCTCGAGGTCGGCGACCCGCAGCACGCCATCGTCGATGCGGATACTCGCGTGACGCCGCGAGACCGACGCGTGATCGAGGCGCAGCTCGGCTTCGGTCCCGCGCCCGAGCACCACGACCCCGGCATGCGGGAGATGGAAGATCGACGACGAATCGTTGATCACCACCAGCAGATACGCGCCACCTACGAGGCCGTGGTCGTGCGTGCGATCGCCCATCCGGCTCTTCGTGACCTCGCCGCTGCTCATCGTTGCCCTCCCAGCGTGTCGGTCACCCGCCGCACCACGTCATCGTCTCCCAGGCGCCACGGCACCCGGCGTGCGAGGAACGCGTCGAGATCCACGGAGTCCTTCACCGCGTGCACGTCCCACTCCCGCGCGGTGCCGTCGGCGGAGGCGGTCCAGAGCCAGGCGTCGTCGGCCGACACCGCGATCGCGTCGATCGCACCACCGTGCGGATCGCGCGTGGCCAGCAGCTTGCCCTTGCTCGCATCCCAGATCTTTGCCACGCCATCGCTACCAGCGGTGATCACGCGCGAGCCATCGCGCGAGAACGCGAGCGAGCGTACCTCGCCGACCGGGCCCTCGATCGTCAGCGCCGTGGAGAGGGTACCGAACGAGAGCTGAAGGAGCTGGGCCTCGCTGTTGCCGCCGACGGCGAGCCTCGCTCCCGTCGGATCGAACGCGACGGCGGAGAGCTCGATCCCGAGCTTGGCTCGAGCGATCACCGCCCCGCGCGCGTTCCACACCACGATGCTCCCGTCGCTGCCGACACCGGCGATGTTGCCATCGCTGGCGATGGCGAGCGATGCGAGGCTGCGCGCGAGCCCGGGCATCGCGTGCGGCGCATCGGTGCCGTGCGCCGATGCGAGCCACAGCCTCCCTTCGGCATCGCCGAGGAGCACGGTGGTGCCGTCCGACGAGAACGCCGTGGCGTGCACGGGCGGTCGGAAGCCAAGAAGCTCGCGCGGGGCCGCCGTGGAGCCGAGCGTCCACACGTACGCTCGCTCGTCCTCGCCCGCGGAGACGAGCAGGGCTCCATCGGGTGAGAACGCGACGGAGAACACCCGCCCGAGGTGCTTGCGGAGCACCGTCGAGGCCGCTGTCGTCCACACGGTGACCCGGCTATCGTCGGTGCCAGCGGCCACCGTCCCATCGCGCGCGACCGCGATCGCATGCACCGGCGACTCGAGGTCGACCCTGGCACCCGCGATGCCGCGGCTGATGTCCCAGACGCGCGCCGTGCCGCCGCGGGTCCCCGTCGCGAGGGCCTTCCCATCGGGGCGAAACGCGATCGTCCGCACGGCATCGGCCTGTTCGAACGCCGCGACCTGCTGACCCTCGGCGTCCCAGACACGCGCGACGCGCCCCGCCGTGGCGATCCAGCGATCGTCGGCGGAGAACTCGCATGCCACGACGGTGTCGGTGTGCGGAAGTTGCGCGATCAGGCGCGCCGGCGCCACGACCGACGCGTTGGCCGCGATGTCCGGAAGCTCCCAGACGCGCGCGACCCGGTCGGCCCCGGACGTCAGCACGCGGTTCCCATCGTGGCTCCACACCGCATCCTCGATGCTCGCGTTGCGATCGTGGATGAGGGGCGCGACCGCGAGCTTGCCGAGCTTCGGATTCCAGATCCGCGCCGTCCCGTCGGCACTGGCGGTCAGCACCAGGTCGCGGTTCGGGCTCCAGCGCGCCACCCGCACGTGTGCGGAGTGTCCACGCAGCGGGACAGGTAGTTGCCGAGGCTCGCCTGACTGCCACACGTTGACCGAGCCGTCGATCGCCGAGGTCACCACGTCGCCCCCACTCGGGCTGAACCGCGCCGCGGTCAGCTCCGGTTGGACCTCGCCTCCCGGATCGAGCTCGGCGATCGACGCCGCGGTGTCGGCGAGCCGCCAGATCCGGGCGCGACCGTCGACGTTCGCGACGAGTAGGCGGGTTCCATCGGCGGAGAACTGGAGGTCAACGATGCCCCTGCTGGGCGCGAATGTCTGCTCGAGAACGGCGCCACGCCACAACCGTACGCTCCCGTCATCACCGCCCGAGGCGAGCAGCGCTCCATCCGGGCTCCACGCGATCGCGCGGACGGCTCCGAGCTTCGTCCGCAGGACCGCCGAGGGTGAATCCCCGAGCTTCCACACCACCAGGTCGCCGCTGGACGAGCCGGTCGCGATGACCTGGCCATCGGGGCGGTACGCGACGACAACGTCACCGGAGCCCACCGGCAGCGTGGCGACCTCGGCCTCGAACGGCCGCATCGAATCCGCGATCAGGAACCCGAGCGCTCCCCGCGCATGGCCTCCCCGCACGGCGCCGACGAAGTTGGCCAGCGCGGGACCTGCCCGACCGCTCGCGAGCTCTGCGCGCCCGCGCTCCTCGAGCAGCGCCGCGCGACGCAGCTCGTCCTTCCTCTGCTCGAGCTCGGCGCGGTTCCTCTCGTCGATGACCCGGCGAATGCTCAGCGCACCGACGACGGCGAGCGCGATCGCCGCCGACAGGCCGATCGCCACCGCGAGGCGGTTGCGGCGGAGCCAGCGCCAGAGCAGCTGAGCACGCGAGTAGTGGTGCGCGGCGACCAGCTGACCGGTCTGGAATCGCTTGAGATCGGCCGCGAGCTCCGAGGCGCTCGGGTACCTCGCCTCGGGATCGCGGTGCATCGCCTTCGCGACGATGGTGACGAGATCCGCCGGTGCGCCCGGCTCTCGCTCGGCGACGGGGACCGGCGCGCCGAGGAGCACCTGCGCGAGCACGTCCTTCGAGCGCTGTCCCGTGTAGGGCGGACCGCCGACCAGCACGTGGTAGAGCAGCGCGCCGAGCGCGTAGACGTCCGCGCGCTGGTCCACGGGCTCACCGCGCGCCTGCTCGGGTGGCATGTACGCCGGCGTACCGACCACCGAACCTGACAGCGTCTCCTCCGCGAGTGGCTCGAGCTGCAACGACACCGCCGGGTCCCCCACGGCCGCGAGGTCCTTCGCGAGGCCCCAGTCGATCACCACGGTCTCGCCGAACTCTCCGACCAGGACATTCGATGGCTTGAGGTCGCGGTGAATGACGTGCTGGCTGTGTGCGTACGCGAGCGCATCTGCGACGGCGATCACGTTCGGCAGCAGGCCGAGCCGATCGATCAGGCTCGCGCGCTCGGCGACCACCTTGTCGAGCGAGCGACCCGCGACCTTGGTCATCGCGTAGAACGGCTCGCCTCCGGCCCACACCCCGGCCTCGTGAACATTGATGATCGCCGGGTGCTGGAGCTTCGCCGTGATCCGCGCCTCCCGTTCGAAGCGGCGCGCCGCATCGCGGTTGCGGGGCAACAGCTCCTTGATCGCGACGAGGCGACCGAGCCGCAGGTCGCGCGCCTCGACGACTCGGCCCATGCCCCCTTTCGCGATCTCCTCTCCGATCACGTAGTGATCACGCGCGACTTCGATCAGCTCCGGATAGTCGCAGGCCGATGACTCGGGTGCGGCAGATCGCGGCGCATCGTCCGCGATCCGGACGCGCTCCACCCCATCGAGCGTCTCGCCGACGTCGCTATTCGAGCTCAGTGCTCCCTGCACCTTCGGCTTCGACGTTTGCATCCCCCGTGCCTCGCACCCGCGCGTCGGTGGCGACGATGGCACGACCGCTGCAAATCCGGCAAGCATGATAGGGTCGCGGTGGGTGCGTTCGTCGTTGGTGGGACTCGCGGTCTTGGTGTCGGCGTGTGGGTCGGAGGACCTCCTCGCCGGTTCGTTCACCACGGCCGAGTGGGAGTTCATCCAGACCTTCCGGCTCGATCGGCAGGCTCCCGTGATCTGCGATGCGGCGCCCGCGTCATGTGCGTACACCGTCGATCTCGGCCGCCGACTGTTCTTCGATCCCGGGCTCTCGGGTGCGATCAAGGTTTCGGCCGCCCCGAGCGAGGGCGCGCTGGGCGCCGTCGGCGACCGCGGCAGGATCGCGTGCGCGAGCTGCCATGATCCGCAGAACTGGTTCAGCGATTCGCGATCGAAGCCGGCCGCGTCCTCCCTCGGCACGGGGTGGACCAGGCGCAACACGCCGGGCCTCGTCGACGCGGTCTATCTCGACACGTACACGTGGGACGGCAAGTACGCGCGGATCGGCGACGTCATCGAGCTCGCGCTGACCAGCCCGGCGGCGATGAACAGCACGCTCGCGGACACCGCCGC
>JAYVLW010000015.1:0-20192 GCA_043759315.1 Myxococcales bacterium | reverse complement strand
TCGGTGTGCAACATCCAGCAGGCGTTCGCGGTGCAGTCGTTCATCGCCGAGCTGGCGCACGCGACGAACCGCGATCCGCGCGACATGCTGATGACGATCCTCGGCCCCGCGCGAACGGTGTCTCCGGCGGATCAGGGCGTCGCGAAGCTCGGTAACTACGGCGCCTCACTCGAGACCCACCCGATCGATGTCGCTCGCTTCCACCGGGTGATCGAACGGGTGACTGCATCGGCGAAGTGGGATACCGCGAAGGCCTCGGGGCGCGCGCTCGGCCTCGCGGTGCATCGCAGCTTCCTCACCTACGTCGCCGTCGTCGCCGAGGTGACGCGCAACCCGCGCGGCGAGCTGCGCGTCGACGAGGCGTGGATCGCCGCCGATGCGGGCACGATCATCAACGCCGATCGCGTCAAGGCGCAGCTCGAGGGCGCGTTCATCTTCGGCATGAGCGCGGCGCTACACGGCGCGATCACGGTCAAGGCCGGTGCGGTGGTGCAGCGGAACTTCCGCGACTACCCCGTCGTGCGGATGTCCGAGGTGCCGCGGCAGATTCACGTCGACGTCGTGCCGAGCGAAGGTCCGCCCGGTGGCATCGGCGAGCCGGGCGTGCCTCCGGTGGCGCCGGCGATCCTGAACGCGTGGTTCGCGCTGACCGGCAATCGCGTGCGCGAGCTCCCGCTCGTTCGCGCGAAGCTACCGAGTTGAGCCCGACGAACGCTCATCGCGTCGCGGCCGAACTGCGGCGGCGTGCTCTCCCACCCGACGTCTGATAGGCTCCTGGCCGTGGAGGGTTCGCGTCGTCACGTCAGGTTGGCGATCGTACCGCTCGCGGTGATGGCGGTTGGCCTGGTTGCCGCCGTGCTGGTGCCGTATGGATCTCCGCTGAACTGGATGATGGTGACGACGCCGGAGCCGTCGTCGCCGTTCAACGTCATCTACCTCGGGGCGGGCGTCCTCGGGGTGTCGATCGTGCTTGGTGTGCGCCGCGATGCGGCGCCGGGCGTGGTGGCGATGGTGTTCGCGGTGATCGCGATCCTCGGTGCGACGATCCTGACCGGTATCGCGGTCACGCTGTTCGCCGAGGGTGGCTACTGGACACCAGCGCTGGTGTTCGCCGCGCCCGTGGCGGTCGCGATCACGCTCGCGTTCAACGCGCTGCGGATGCGCGGCTGGGATCGCACGCTGTGGATGCTCGGTGCATTCGCCGTCGCGGCGTTGCCCTTCAGCTGTCCGCTGATTCCGGGGATGTTCAACCTGTTCTCCGGAGGTGTCGTTTACCTCGTCGCCGACGTCACGCTGCTCGCGCTGTTCCTGCGCGGGGCCTCGTCGGTTCGCGTAGCCTCCTCGACGCTATCGACCTGATCCCGACAGGCCCGCGAGCGCGGGCAGGGCTACCGCGAGGAAGATCAGGAGATAAGCAGTGGCCGGTCGCCATGCGGCGAGCGCGACCTGGGCGAACCCGCCGTCGTCGCGCTGATCCGAGGGTCCGACGATCACACCACCGCTGGCGGTCGGAGCGACGGAGCGGCGGAACGGCGAGCCATCGGACGGGCCGTCGAAGCCCCCGAGGCCGACGGTCTCGGCGCCGTGGAGGAGAGCGAGGCCCTCGCCCACGCGAATCGCGGTGCTGGCGAGCGGCAGAGGTGCGGCGAGGATCGCGCCGGGGGGGACGGGGAGCGCGCCATCGGCGGTCTCGACCTCGAAGCCATCGACCACGAGCTCGGGACCGCGCAGCCAGCTGCGGATCGCGACGCACGCGACGATGTCTGTGGCCGCGCCGGTGATCGCGCCCACGACCTGGCGGCGGTCGCGTGCGATCGCGCGACGATGGCGAGCCGCAGCGAGCAGGAAGCTGCCGCACAACAGGGCGATCATGGTCACGGCGACGAACGCCGCCGCGAGCAACCACGGCAGGAAGTTGAGATAGATGGTCAGCCTCGTCGCCGTGGCATCCATCCGCATGGCGCAGCCGATCAGGAGCATCATCGAGAGCGCGATCACGATCGGCGTGCGCAGCGACCGTAGCCAGCGCGCACGACGCGTGGCGATCGCGGCGTAGGCGATCGCGATCACGAGTGGAGGGACGAGCGCGAACACGGCGAGCTCCCCGGGGCGATGAAAGGTGGCGAACAGCGCGGAAGGCTTGATCCAGTTATGCGCGAGCCCGAACGCGTCGGGCGCGTAGTTGCTGGCGAGCGGGAGCCAGGCACCGAGGACCAGCAACTGGACCAGCGCGATGGTCACGGCGACCTGGACCACCTCGCGCCGTCGCCGCCGCGCGATCACCCAGGCGGCGGCGAAGACCGCCGTCCCCACCGCGCCGACGATCGCGCCGATCGGCAGTGCATCGACGAGGGGGACGAGCGAGTGGGCGACCTCCAGCTTCGGTCCGAGCGCCACCCAGGCGATCGCCACCGCGATCATCAATGCGAGGTGTGCCAGCGGCAGTACCACGGCGATGCGCGCGAGCATCGACACCCGCGAGCGGGGTACGGCCGCGGCGATCATCGAGAGCACCACCAGGGCACCCAGCCCGAGCTTCACCCACATCGGCGCGATCAGCGCCTCCGCCTCGGTAATCAGCCGCGGCACCGCGAGGGCGATCACGATCGTGATCACGGCGGCGCCGAGGATCAGCCACCGCACCCAGATGGGAAGGTCGCCGGCGCGCGGCCGCGACAGGTCCAGGTCGGGGCGGGCGAGATCGTCCATGTCGGTGAGACATCGGACGCCGGCGATGGGTTGCGAAGACTTCACGTGTCGAGGATAGCGTGAGGACCGCGACGAGCGAGACCGGATCCGTGTAGGTGGCCGACCGTGCCGCCGATGCCGCTTTGGCGGAGCGGCCGTGCCGGCTTGGCAAGACCTAGCGGTTCCCCGGCTTGTCCTTGCGCCGGCCGAGCAGCCCGCGCACGGCCGACCGTGCGCTGAGGCGCGGGAGCTGGGTCAGGACCTTCGCGAGCTGGAGCGCGAGGGCGAGCGGCGAATCTCCGCGAGCCTCGAGGGTGGTCCGCTGGCCGCTCTGCACGTCCTCGACGGCACCGCGGGCGATGGTGCGGGTGCCGTCGCTGCGGATCTCGACGATCAGGCGCGCCACGACCGGGGGCTCGTTCGACGTCTCGATCGCGATCGGCGGCTCCTTGACGAGCTCGGCCTTCGGAGGCTCTTTCACCGCCATAGCTTAGTACAGTGCGGGCATGTCGGCTCCAGATCTCTCGTCGCTCCGCGACCGCATCGAAGCGGTCGATCGCCAGATCATCGCGCTCCTCGCGGAGCGGCAGGCGATCGTCGGGGGGGTCGCCGCCGCGAAGCTCGCGAGCGCGTCGCCGTTCCGCGACAAGGAGCGCGAGGAGCTCTTGCTCCAGCGGCTGCGGGCTCTGGCCACAGGCGCCGGGCTCGATCCCCACCAGGTCGAGCGGTTGTACCGCGTGATCATGGACATGTCGGTCGCGCACCAGGAGGCCACCGTGCGCAGCCGCGAGGACGCGCCGCTGCGGATCACCTACCAGGGCGTCGAGGGGAGCTACAGCCACCTCGCGGCGCAGAGACGCTACGCCGGGCGCACGGGCGGTGCGCTCCTGTCAGGTCACGATACGTTCCGGGGCGCCGCCGAGGCGGTGATCGCGGGCACCGCGGATCTCGCGCTCCTTCCGATCGAGAACACCACGGCCGGGAGCATCAACGAGACGTACGACCTGCTCGCGGGCGGCGGGCTGCACATCACGGGCGAGGTGGTGAGTGCGATCGAACACTGTTTGCTCGCGCTGCCGGGCGTGGCGCTCCACGAGCTACGAGTGGTGATGTCGCATCCGCAGGCGCTCGCCCAGTGCGGCAAGTTCTTCGCGGCGCATCCGCACCTCGCACCCCGCACCGAGCTCGACACCGCCGGCTCCGCGCGCAAGGTCGCGGAGGGCAACGAGCGCACCCACGCGGCGATCGCGAGCGCCGCGGCGGCGCAACGGTACGGCCTCGCGATCGTCGCGGCCGGGATCCAGACCGCGGCGGGGAACGCCACCCGGTTCGTCGAGATCGCACTGCGGCCGGCGCCGATCTCCGAGGGCACGGTGGCGAAGACGTCGCTCGTGTTGTCGCTCGCGGATCGCCCCGGCGCGCTCGGCGAGATCCTCATGCGGTTCGCCGGGCGCGGGCTGTCGCTGACGAAGCTCGAGTCGCGACCGATCCCCGACGCGCCGTTCACCTACCGGTTCTACGCCGACGTGCTAGGCCACGCCGCGAGCGAGGCTTTTCACGCCGCGCTCGATGACATTCGCCCGCTGACGACGGAGCTGCGGATCCTCGGCACCTATCCTGCCGCCTGACCCCCGCGTCCATCCATCTCTGAGATACTCCGTGCGTGCGGGTGTCACGCTTCGTGTGGGTGTTCGTCCTCGCCAGCGCGTCGGCGCGGGCTCAACCCGCGGAAGCCGAAGGCGACGCCGACCAGCCCGCGGAGCCCGCCGAGCCCCCGCCGGCGACCACGGGCAAGATCAGCGGCACCATCGAGTCTCCGGATCTCGATGCGCCGCTCGCCGGCGTGACGGTCACGATCCCGGGCACCAAGCTCGCGACGGTCACCGATGACGAAGGGCACTACGAGCTCGTCGTCCCGCCGGGCACGGTCAAGGTCCACTTCGAGTTCGCAGGGTTCACAGCAGAGGATCGCGTCGTCGCGGTCACCGCCGGCGCGACCGCGAAGCTGGATGTCCCGCTCGCGACCATCTCGTTGCTCAACGAGACCATCGTCGTCGTCGGCTCGCGGACCCCGCGTACGAACGCGGACACCACGGTGCCCGTCGACGTGGTGACCTCGGAGGAGATCGCGCGCAGCGGCCGCACCGAGACCGGCCGCATCCTCCACACGCTCGCGCCCTCGTTCATCTCCACGCCGCAGACGGTTGCGGATGGTAGCGACCACGTCGATCCGGCGAGCCTCCGCGGCCTTGGCCCCGATCAGGTGCTGATCCTCGTCAACGGCAAGCGTCGCCACCGCTCGGCGCTGATGCACATCAACGGCACGTTCGGTCGCGGCACCGTCGGCACCGATCTCAATGCGATCCCCTCGGGCTCGATCAAGCGGATCGAGATCCTGCGCGATGGCGCGGCATCGCAGTACGGATCGGATGCGATCGCCGGCGTGATCAACATCGTCACGAAGGACATCACCGACCTCGTCGACCTCACCGCCGAGACCGGGATCACCGGCACCCGGGACGGTGCACAGTTCAAGTCGTCGGCCAACTATGGCTTCAAGGTCGGCGAGAAAGGGTTCGTCAACATCACCGGCGAGTTCCTCCAGCGCCAGGCGACGAACCGCGCGGGCACGTACACGGGCACCGTGTACAGCGACGACCGCGCGATGGACGATCAGATGCTCGCGGCGAATGGCCTGACGCGCGGGGACTTCCGCATGAAGATCGGCGAGTCCTCGGTGACCGCGGGGATGGGCGAGTTCAACCTGATGCTGCCGGTCGGAGACGTCTCGCAGTTCTACAGCTTCGGCGATGTCTCGCACCGCCGCGGCGCGGCCGCCGGGTTCTATCGGTTCCCGAAGCAGGTGTCGCAGAACGTTGGCGAGTTCTACCCGAACGGCTTCCTCCCCGAGATCCACCCGACGATCGACGACTCGGCGATCACGATCGGCGTGCGTCGCAAGGGCTCGTGGACCGTCGACGCGAGCCTGACGCACGGGGAGAGCGGCTTCCGGTTCGATGTCGAGAACTCGGTCAACGCATCGCTCGGCACGTCGAGCCCGACCACGTTCGATGCAGGTGCGCTGTCGTCGTCGGAGAATGTGGCGAACCTCGACCTCCTGCACAAGCTCGACATCAAGGAGCTGAAGACGGTGTCGCTCGTCCTCGGCAGCGAGCTGCGGATCGAGAACTATCAGATCCACGCCGGTGACGAGGCGAGCTACGCGCTCGGTACCGCGACGTACGGGATGCCACCCTTACCGAAGGCGCCTGGCGCGCAGGTGTTCCCCGGTTACCGGCCGAGTAACGAGGTCGATCGCACGCGGGACAGCATCGGCCTCTACGGCGGCATCGAGAGCGAGCTCAACAAGGACATCGCGATCGATCTCGGCGGCCGGTTCGAGAACTACTCGGACTTTGGCCGCTCGTTGATCGGCAAGATCGCCACGCGCGCGAAGCTGGGCGGCGGCTTCGCGCTGCGCGGTGCGGCGAGCACGGGCTTCCGGGCGCCTTCGCTGCAACAGCTGTGGTTCTCGAACGTGTCCACGCTGTTCCTGCCGGACGCCACGGGTGTGTTGCAGCCGGCCCAGGTGCTCACGAGCAACAACGAGAGCCCGGTGACGAAGGCGTTCGGGATCCCGAAGCTGAAGGAGGAGCGCTCGCTCAACCTCTCGGGGGGCCTGGCGTTCCGGCCGAAGGACAACTTCCTCATCACCATCGATGGCTACTTCATCCGGCTGCGCGATCGCATCGTGCTGACCAGCCAGTTCACGAACGCGAACCCGGTGGTGGCCGACATCCTCAAGCCGTTCCCCGGTGTCAGCCAGGCCCAGTTCTTCGCGAACGCGGTGGACACCGATACACGCGGCCTCGATCTCGTGATCGACTACTCCCACGACGTTGGCGACGGGACGCTGAGCCTCACCGGCTCGGCGAACTTCACCACCACGCGCGTGATGCACCTGAACCTCCCGCGCTCGCTCGAGTCGCGGTTCGGCGCGAACCCGGATCAGCTGAGGACGTTCTTCTTCGGCCGGCTCGCCACGAACCGGCTGGAGGACTCCGTGCCGCACCAGAAGGGCACGGCCGGCGTGCGCTACGCGCTCAAGGGATTGTCCGCGCTGGTTCGCGCGAACTACTACGGTCGCGTTCGCTACCGCGCCGACGATCCGGCCGCCGACGAGGTGTTCGGTGCGAAGGTGCTGTTCGATCTCGATCTCGGGTACCAGGTCACGAAGAACGTGCAGTTCTCCGTCGGTGCGGACAACCTCCTCAACACCTTCCCCGACAAGGTCTCGAAGGACGTCAACAGCAGTTTTGGCCGGTTCGTGTACAGCCGAAACGTCAGCCAGTTCGGCTCGAACGGCGGCTTTTACTACGGACGGCTCGAGCTGACGCTATTCTGAGCGTGCGATGAGCCCCTGTCCCGCAGAAGCCGAGCTGTCACGGTTCGCGATCCGCGCGCTGCCGGCGATGACGGCGGCGGGCGTCGAGACCCACCTCGCGGACTGCACCGAGTGCCGGAAGCTCGTGTTCGCGCTCGCGACCGGTGCGGGCGAACCGGTGACCGGGGATGCAGCGCCACCAGTCGAGAGGGTGGGCCGGTTCGAGATGCTCGATCTGATCGGCCGCGGTGCGATGGGCGCGGTGTATCGCGCACGCGACCCGGAGCTCGAGCGTGTAGTCGCGATCAAGGTGCGACACCTCCAGTCGCGGCTCGACGCCGAGCAAGAGGACCGGCTTCGTCGGGAAGCGCAGGCGCTCGCGCGGCTCGCGGATCCGAACGTCGTCGGCGTGTTCGAGACCGGCATCGCGGACGGCAAGCCGTTCGTCGCGATGGAGTACGTCGCGGGTGACACGCTCGAGCGCTGGATGGAGGCGCCACACGCCGTGCCGGCGGTGCTCGCGATGCTGGCACAGGCGGGGCGTGGGCTCGCCGCGGCGCACGCCGTGGGGCTCGTCCACCGCGACTTCAAGCCATCGAATGTGCTCGTCTCGCGCGCGGGGGTCGCGAAGGTCGGCGACTTCGGCCTGGTCCGCCTCGACGGCGAGACCACGCCGCACGCGCAGGGGAAGCCCGTGATCGACGCGGTGATGATGCTGACGATGACGGGTGCGCTGCTCGGCACGCCAGCGTACATGGCGCCGGAGCAGCTCGATGGTCAGCCCGCGACCGAGGCGAGCGATCAGTTCAGCTTCTGCGTCACGCTGTACGAGGCGCTCTATGGCAAGCGCCCGTTCGGAGGGAACACGATCGAGCAGCTGCGCGCCGCGATGACCAGGCCGCCCGCGCTGCCCGCCGCGCCGCGCCTCCCTCCACCGATTCGCGCGGCGCTGCTGCGTGGCCTGGCGGTCGATCCCACGAAGCGCCACGCCACGATGGGGGCGCTCGTCGCCGTGCTCGAGCGCCGGCCGGCGCGCGTGTTGCCCTGGGTGCTCGCGGCGACCGCGCTGCTCGGCGGCGCGGCCGTGATCGTCGGGCTCCAGATGCGCGGCGCGACCGATCCGTGCGGGGGCTCGGAGGCCCAGCTCGCGGGCATCTGGGATGCGCCGGCGAAGGAAGCGATCAAGACCCAGCTGCTCGCCGCGAAGGTGCCCTACGCGGCGGATGCGTGGCGCGGCGTGGAGACAGCGCTCGACGCGTACGCCTCCGCGTGGACGCAGGCTCGCCGAGCGGCGTGCGAGGCGACGCGGGTGCACGGCGAGCAGACGGAAGCCGTCCTCGCGCTGCGCGACCAGTGCCTCGATGGTCGCGCGAGCGAGCTCCGCGCGCTGACCACGGCGCTGACCACGGCCGATCAGAAGATGGTCAGCCGCAGTGTCACGGCCGCGACCCGACTCTCGCCGGTGGCACCGTGTGGCGATATCCGCGCGCTCTCCGAACGCGCGCCGAGAAGCTTTGCGCTCGTTCGCCACCGCCTCGATCAGCTCCAGGGCCAGATCGCGCAGAGCCGAACCGCGTCGAGCCTCGGCAAGGTCAAGGACGCGATCGCGACGCTCGACGGCGTGATCGCCGCCGCGAACCGTGAGGCCTATCCCGCCATCCTCGCCGAGGCGCTGATCGAGCAAGGCCGCTTGAAGTTCCTCGTCGACGGCGACGCGAAGGCGGCGGAGCAGACGCTGCTTGCCGCGCTGTGGGCCGCGGACCGTGGCCGCGACGACTACCTGCGCGCGCGCGCGTGGACGGTGCTCCTGTTCCTCGTGGGCAACGCGCAGGCGCGGGTCGACGAGGCCGATGCGTTGTTCCAGCACGGACTCGCAACGGTGCAACGACTCGTCGGCGCCGAGGGAATCGAAGCACAGCTGCTGGGAAACCGCGGACAGATGCTCACGATGGAAGGCAAGCTTGCCGAGGCCGAGCCGCTGCTGCGCAAGACGCTCGCGGTGATGGAGCGGATCCAGGGGCCCGATCATCCGGAGATCGCGATCGCACTCGCCGCGCTGTCGGAGCTCGTCATGCGCAAGGGCGATCTCGCCGAGGGCATGGCACTCGCGGTTCGGGCGTACGAGATGGACAAGCGGATCTTCGGCCCGAACCATCCGTCGACGGCCAAGTCGTTGTTCAATGTCGCGCACGCGCTGGCCGATCAGGGCGAGTACGAGAAGGCCGCCGAGAGGATCGAGAGCACGATCTCGATCCTCCAGGCCGCGCTCGGCCCGGAGCATATCGACCTTGCGAATGCCGTCGACGAGCTCGGGGTGATCCGCCGCCATCAGGATCGGTACGACGAGGCCCTCGTGCTGCACGAGCGGTCGCTCGCGCTCCGCGAGAAGACGCTCGGTCCCGACCACCCCGAGACCGGGATCTCGCTCGACAACATCGGCCTGGTGCTCGGGCTGCTGAATCGCCCCGCGGAGGCGCTGCCGTATCACAAGCGTGCGCTCGCCATCACCGAAGCAACGCTCGGTCCCAACACCAGCGAAGCCGGCGGTTCGCATGGCTACCTCGCGAACACGCTGATGGCGATGGGCAAGCCCAAGGAGGCGTTCGACGAGTTCCAGATCGCGTTGAAGCTCGTCGAGGCGCAACTCGGGCCCGAGCACAGCGATCTGTCGTTCTATCTGTCTGGCATGGGCCACGCGCTGCTCGATCTCAAGCAGCCGAGGGAAGCCCGGCCGTATCTCGAGCGGTCGCTGAAGCTGCGCAACGCCGATGGTGATCCGGTCGCCACCGCCGAGGTGCAGTTCGCGCTCGCGCGTGCGCTGTGGGGTAGCGGCGGTGACCAGGTGCGCGCGCGGACCCTCGCCGAGCAGGCGCGGCCGAACGTGAAGCCCGCGGATCAGGCTACGGTGGCGGCCTGGCTCGCCGCACCGAAGTGATCTGCGTTTCGTGGGGCGTGCGATCGACGGCGGCGAGCGCGGAGGTCAGCCGCCGGCAGTCGCGGCAGTGCAGGCAGTGCCGACCCACGGTCGACGCCAGCTGGATGGGCAGCGAGCGCACGGCGAACCGCGCGAGCGTCATCTCGTCGGGGCAAGTCGTCACACCGGGCTCCGACCGATAGATGCGGTCAAGCACGGTGATGTAGCGCGCTATTTCTTCGCGCTGTCGGCGAGCAGGCGGTAGAGGCTGAGCTCGAGGTTCGAGTCGAGCATCCTGATCGCGCTGTCGAGGCTCGACGCGTCGAGCGCGAGGCGGTCGCGCAGCTGGTTGCGCGTACGCACGAGGAGGTTGTGGCGGACCTCGCTGACCCAGCGCGACGCCGTGACGCGGTGGATGCCATAGACGGTCGCGATCTCGTTGACGCTACGGTCGTCGACGATCAGCGCACGCAGGATCGCGCGGTCGCGCGGCTCGAGCTCGGCCACGGCCGCCTGGAACGCCTGCTTGAAGTCGGCGCCGTGGCGGGACTTCAGCGCCTGGAGCTGGGGGTCGTCGCTGGCGTCTGCGAGGAAGTCGTCGTCGGCCATGGCCTCCGTCGGCTTGCGCTTGCGGATCGCGCCGAGCGCCTCGCGGCCCGCGACGGAGGCGACCCAATGCGCGAGGGGGCCGGTGCCGTGATAGAGCGCGAGCTTCGCGTCGCCCTCGGCGGCGACCAGGAGCTTGGCGCGGACGTCCTGCTTGACGTCATCGGCGTCGGGCCCGGTGATCCCGAGGCGCGCGAGCACGCGGTCGACGCGCTCGAACATCTCCTTGTGGAACACCCGCATCGCGCCGGGGTCGCCGGCGAGGCAGCCCGCTGCGAGCACGAGCTCCGCCGCGAACGCGGGGAGTAACGTCTCGCTTCCTTCGGGATTCCACGTCATGGCGAGGTGGCGCACGGCCGCGGCGTCGTCGACCACGAGATCAGGCCAGCGCGCGCGCGCCGCCGCGAGCGCACCGGCCAACTCCTCGGCGAGCGCCGCGCCATCGACCCGCGTGGTGTCGCGCGGGCAGTGCTCGACGAACATGTCTGTCAACCCACCCATCCCTTGGAGCGTAGATCAGATCCGGACGCGAAGGACCTCGTAGGCCTCGGCGTACGCGAATCCGCCGATCCGCCCGATCCCGCGGGCGACATCGCGGGTGGCCTCGACATCGAGCCTCGGCAGCTGCGTCGCGTGGGCGCGGATCGCGGCGATCTTCGTGTCGATCGTCGCGGAGATGTCGACGAAGCACTGCCCCGGCCCGCGCGACTGCGCGTTGAGCTCCGGGCTCGAAACGTAGGCGAGCAGATCGCACGGCGTGCGGCGCAGGGCGGAGATCGTGGCCCGGTGCACCAGGCCGTGGTCCCAGTGAAGATCGTGCAAGGAGTGCGTGATCACCAGGTCCGGCTGGACCTCCGCGACCAGCGCATCGAACCGGCGCACCAGCTCGTGCATTGCCACGTCCTCGACGCGGCACTCGCGCTCCTCGCAGACCACGAACAGCTCCGCGCCGAGGATCGCCGCGCCCGCCTTTGCCTCGCGGACGCGCTCGGCAGCTCGCGTGGGCACCGAGACGACCGCCATCGTGACGTCGGCGCCGTCGGCCGCGAGCCGCGCGAGCAAGCCGCCCGCGCCGACCTCGAGGTCATCCGGGTGTGCACCGAGCGCGAGCACCGTGCCCTGGGTGGCGAGCAGGCGATTCATGCGAGAGCTCCCTGTGGTCCGCGATTGAACAGAACGTCGAAGAACGCGAGGTTCGGCACGAAGCCGAGCTCGGGGTAGCGCTGCGGATAGACCGGGTGCGCGAACACGTGCCAAACGACCTCCACTCCGGCGCTCTCGAGCCGCTCGACCTCGAGGTAGGTCGTGGAGCCGCCGCGCCCGGTCAGGTACGTGGTCGCGCCGACCGCGCGTACCAGGGACAGGATCCGCTCGGTCTTCGCGCCGGTGAGGCCGAGCGTGGAGGCGCGGAGCACGGGCGTCGTGATGCCGAACCAGGCGCGCGCGAGATCGAGCACGTGCAGATCGAGCTCGACGAGCGAGGTCCACGGACGCGCGTACAGGTCGCGGAGCGCCGGCGCGTAGACGCTCCACATCGGCGCGCGGCGGTAGTGGGTCTCGATCGTCGCCCAGGTGCGGCGCTGCCAGTGCTGGCGCGGGTTCGCCTCGTGGGCGATCCGCTTGTCGAGGATGCGGTCGTGCAGCGAGCCGCGCTCGACGGGCACGGTCAGCCAGCCGATCCCGCGGTCGAGCTTGATCCGGTTGCGGTTCTGGAAGTTCTGCGCTTCGTACTGGAGATCGTCCATCACCACGAACACGTCGGCCGCCGCCATCTTCGCGAGATAGCCGAGCCACGGCAGGTACGAGGGCTGGTGCGCGGCGACGATCATCGCGTCGCTCCCACGTGGCCACGCGTCTCCCAGCTCGCGCTGTCGAGAGTGAACATGCCGAGCGGCGTCAGGAGGAGATACGCGACGGGCATCAGGAGCGCCATCGGCAGGAACGCGAGGGGATGCACCCGCAGCCACGGGGGCAGGCGGCGCACCGATGGCGCGAGGTGATAGAGCAGGCCGAACATCGCGACCAGCGCGAGGTGGAACGTGACGAGCGGCAGGAACTCGCCTCGCACGACGTGCACCGCGATCACGACCGGGTAGACCGCGAGCAGCGCGACGAGCGACAGGTAGTGGAGACAGAGCAGGGGATGCAGCCGCCACGCGTGGCCGATGCCGATGATGAAGTCGACGACGTTCGAACGCTTCCAGCGCAGCTGCTGGTTGAAGTAGCCACGGAGCGTGGTCGGCGCCTTCGTGAAGCAGATCGCCTCCATCGTCATCTTCGTGCGGTAGCCGGCCTTCACGATCTGATGGGTGAGAAAGCGGTCCTCGCCGTACTTGATCGCCACTCCGAACAGATTCCGATTCTCGAGGATCGGCTCGAGCTCGAGGAGCACGTGGCGGCGGTACGCGGTGAGGCAGCCCGAGAGGCACATCACCGAGTCGAGCGAGCGCTCGAGGTTCTTCAGGTGCTCCTGACCGAAGTAGTACTTGATGGTCTGCAGCTTCGACAGCCAGTTATCGTTCGGGTTCGAGATGTGAACGCGGCCGCCGACCGCGGCGACATCGGGCGCGGTGAACCGCGCGACGAGCTCTCGGAGCGCCGTGGGATAGACGATCACGTCCGAGTCGACCGAGACGATGATCTCCGACGTCGCGAGCCGCACCGCGTGGTTGATGCCCTTCCGCTTCCCCATGTTGTGTGGGTTCTGGATCACGCGCACGTTCGGGAACGCACGGGCGGCCTCGCTCGCCCAGTGGAAGCTGTCATCGGTCGAGCAGTCATCGACCACGGTGACCGAGAGCTTGTCCTTCGGATAGTCGAGCGCGACGATGCTCGCGATGGTGTCGTAGATCGATCGCCCTTCATTGAACAGCGGGATGACGACCGTGATCGTCGGCTCGTAGCCGGAGATCCGCTCCTCGACGCGCCGGCGCCGCACGATGCGGAGATAGAGCCCGAAAACGTAGCGGTTCAGGAACACGATCAGGATGAGGAGGTGGATCGCGAGTGACATCGTGACCACCGGGGATGGGACAGGGCCGCCGGATGTAGCGCGCAAAGTTGCAAGTAGCCGTCATGACGACGGAAAGGGCGCGCAGCAGATATCGGGCTACATCGCGCTTCGCATCGCATCCCGGGAGCAAGGACGATGCACATGAACACTCCCCGACTCGACGAGCTTCTCGATGACGTGGCTCCCGCACGCACCACGGCCTGGCGTGCACCGCCACGGCTGACCAGCGTTCCCAACGTTCCGCCCGAGTACGAGCTCGCGAGCACCATCCCGTTCGTGCGCGTCCAAGACCTCCCGGATGACGTCATGGAAGTGGCGGAGCAGCTCGCGCGCGCCGAGTCGGTCGTCACCCAGCTGCCCGTGGCGGAGAGCACGCCAGAACAGGAGTGGGCGGAGTTCAAGCGCATCGGCCTCGGGCCGAAGACGGCGGTCTCGGCCGGGTTCGGCAAGCTGATCGTCGCGGTGTACCGCATGCTGGGCTTCGCGATCCTCACCACGATCGTGGTGGCGCTCGTCGGGTACCTCGCGACGACCGGCTTCTACATGGTCAGCACGAGCTGGGTGGTTCCGACGATCGTGTCGCCGACCGACGAGAAGGTCGCCGCGCTCAAGAGCGAGCTCGCGGCGCAGCAGACCGAGCGCGAGCGGATCGCGCGCGAGCTCACCGATGCGGAGCGCGCGATGGCGGCCGAGCAGAGCTTCCAGGCGCAGTTCGCCGCGGCGATCGCCTCGGATCGCGATGGCAGGCTCTCCGCGCTCCAGCGCACGCGCGCGCTCGCCGGCGCTGCGGCGCAGACCCGGGCCGAGATCCGGGCGACCAGCGAAGCGTTCGCGCAGGACGCATCGGCGCGAATGACCGAGCAGTACGGTGCCGGAATGATCGATCGCCACGACATGCTCGACGGCAAGCACCAGCTCGCGCAGATCTCGAGCACGAACCTGTCCCTCGCCGAGCGCCAGGCCGCGTTCGAGACGGAGTCGTCGGAGCTCGCGCGCCAGGCAAGCGCGCTCGATGCGCTGCTCTCTGACCGCGATGCGCCGCTCAGCTACGACGCGCTCAAGATCAAGCGCGAGCTCGAGGCCTCGCGGGTCTCGCTCGCGAAGTCGATCGCCGTGCGCGATGCACTGCGCGCGGGGCTGACCCGCCAGGACGAGCTCCTCGCGGGGCTGCGTTCGTCGGCGTATCTGCGCGCGGTCACGAACGGCGCCACGGTGGCGCTCGTGCCATACGCAAACCTCGATCGCGCCACGCCGGGTGCGCCGCTGTACGCCTGCAAGCTCGCGATGGTGTGGTGTCACCAGGTCGGCACGGTGGTGCAGGTGCTTCCCGGCGAGATCCAGCTCCGCCATCCGCACAAGGACGCGCTCGTCCGCGGCCAGATGATCGAGCTCCGCCTCACCGATGCCGACGCCGCGCGCGACAACGTCCTGTTCGCCGGCGGCAAGCCGCTGGGGCTGTGATCATGAAGACCGAGATCCTGACCGTCCTCGCGCTCGCGGCTCTCACCTCCACGGCAACCGCCGACGACTACTGCGACCACGCGCGTGCCGTTGCCGCCGCCGAGGCCGATCTGCTCGTCGCGCCGGAGCTGTTCGTCACCGCGGGTTACACGCAGCAGCCCGCGATCCTGTTCGGTGAAGTCGCCACCACCGCGAAGCCGCGCGTGCTCGCCGGCGTGCAGCTCGGAGTGCTCCGGATCGCGGCCGCCTCCGCGACGCGAGGTCGTGCCGACGCCGAGTGCCACCGCCACGCGGCGGCCGAGCGCATCACCCGCGGTCCCACCGGGCGTGCGCTCGCCGCGCAGCTCGGCGTCCTCGATGGTGCGGTCGCCGAGGGCGAGGCGATGGTCGCGAAGCTCGCCACCGAGGTCGAGCAGCAGGTCACCACGCGGCCCGAGCTGATCGCCGCACGGCTGCGGCTCGACGAGCTGCGCGCGCTCACCGCCGAGGCGCATCGCCAGCTCGCGATGCTGCCGGGCTCAGCGGCCCCGCTCGCGGGGGCGCTCGCCGAGCAGCGCGTCGCGATCGCGGAGCTCGAGCACCACGAGGGGCGCGCGCGCACGCTGTCCGCGTTCGAGGTCAGCGTGCGGGCGGGCATCGATCGATCGCTCGATCAGCCGAACGAGACGCCGTACTTCGCCACGGTCGCGGTCACCGTCAACACGGGCATCCTGTTCCAGCACGGAGCGAACGCGCGGGCCGCGAGCGCGCGCCAGCGTCTCGCCCGCGCCGGGGAGGCCGCACTCGCGGCCCAGGCCACCACCGACACCCAGCGCGCGGCGCAGCTCGCCGAGCTGATCGCGCAGCTCGAGGACGACAGCGCCGCCCTGGCGAGGTTGTCGGGAGAGGAGGCGCGGCGCCTCCGCCGCTCGCTGTGGTTCGATCTCGTGCAGCGCAAGGGCGAGCGTGCGTTCCTCGTGGCGCGGGTGTCCGCCACGCGCGAGCTCGCGCGATGAAGTGGATCGTCGCGACCGCGATCGCGGTCGGTTGCGGTCGCGACCCGAGGGCGCCCTCGCTCGCGCTGGCCCCCGCAGTGGCCCTCACCGAGGGCACGGCGCGACCGACCGGCGCACGCGTGGCGATCACCGAGCCGAGCGTGCGCGGCATCGTGCCGGCCTCGACCGGGGACGCCGCCGCACTCGACATGGTGTACCTCGGTCCCAGCGAGACCACCGCGGCGCTCGCTTCGGGCACGGTGCGCACGCAGCTCGGGCTCAAGCTGCGCGCGCAGGACAGCTGCAACGTGATCTACGTGATGTGGCGGATCGCGCCGATCGCCGAGATCGTGGTCCAGCTCAAGCGGAATCCGAAGGCCACCACGCACGCGGCGTGTGGCGCGGGCGGCTACGACCGCATCCGAGCGGGACACCAGTCGACACCGCCGGCGTTGGTGCCGGGCGCGTCCCACACGCTGAGCGCCGCCATCGAGGGGGACGATCTCGCGGTGTGGGCCGACCAGGCGCTGGTCTGGCGCGGGACCCTCCCGCCGGAGGCGCGCGCGCTGCAGGGGCCGGCGGGGTTCCGGACGGATAACGTGCGCGCCGAACTGGTGCTGCACGCGCGGTTTCTGTGACGGAATGGGCGGCGTGACGCTATCCTCGCGGGACGCGTCCGATGCCGGCTGCTCTCGATCCCAAGCCGACCGATCAATTCGGTCCGTACGAGCTCTACGAACGGCTCGGGCTCGGTGGCATGGCGTCGGTGCACCGCGCGAAGAAGCACGGCATCGAAGGCTACGAGCGGGTGGTGGCGCTGAAGCGGATGCTGGCGCACCTCGCCGAGGATGGCTCGTTCGTCGAGTCGTTCATCCGCGAGGCGAAGGTCGCGTCGCTGCTCCAGCACCCGAACATCGCGCAGATCTACGACTTCGGCCGGATCAGCGGCGTCTACTACATCGCGATGGAGCTGGTCTCCGGCTTCGATCTTCGCAAGCTGCTGCGCTACGCGAACAAGGCGAACGAATCGATCCCGCTGCCGGTCGTGCTGTCGATCCTCGGCGAGCTGTGCGACGCGCTCGAGTACGCGCATGCGTTCGTGGACGAACAGGGCACGCACCTCCAGATCGTCCACCGCGACATCTCGCCATCGAACCTGATCGTCGCGCACACGGGTCATCTCAAGGTGATCGACTTCGGCATCGCGAAGGCGAGCAGCCGGCAGCTCCACACCGAGAGCGGCCTCGTGAAAGGCAAGCTCGGCTACATGTCGCCCGAGGCCGCGCTCGGGATGCAGCTCACCCCGGTCGCCGACATCTTCTCCGTCGGGGTCGTGGCGTGGGAGCTCGTCACCGCGTCGCCGCTGTTCTCGTCGCGCACCGACTTCGAGACGATGCGGCGGATCCGCGAGG
Organism: Myxococcales bacterium; assembly: GCA_043759315.1. Classification (GTDB taxonomy): domain Bacteria; phylum Myxococcota_A; class Polyangia; order Haliangiales; family Haliangiaceae; genus JABFXX01. The sequence goes on along the minus strand of JAYVLW010000015.1, from coordinate 2,740 downwards.
CCGATATCGTGCCTCCCTCGCAGCGCAACCCGAGCTGCCCGCCCGAGCTGGACCGCGTGATCCTGAACGCGCTCGAGCGCGATCCGAAGCGCCGGTTGCCGTCGGCGTCCGCGTTCCGCAACGCGCTCGATCACATCGCCGCGCGCGCCGGCGTGCAGGCGACCGCGCGCACGGTGGCCGAGTGGTGCGCGCAGTACACCCAGCCCGGTGACTCGTGGGCCGCGGCGTCCTCGTCGTCGGGCCGCCGGTTGCCGCTCCCGCCCGAGCCGCCGACCGCATTCCTTCGCCCCACCGGGCGGACGTCGTCGCGGCTCAAGCGCTCGACCGAGGACATCGCGCTCGCCGCCGAGATCTGGGGCGACGAGATCGCGACCTCGGCGGCGCGCCCCGGTCCGCAGGGTGACTTCGTCCACAAGGTCGCGACGCCGATGCCGACCCGCGCCAGCGTTCCGCAGGCGCTGCAGCCCACGGTCGCGCTCATGCCGCCGAGCTCGCCGACCTCGATGCCGGTCCCGGTGATCGGCCCGCAGCCGCATCCTGTGCCGGTGCCTGCGCGCAAGCGCGGACCGATGGCGGTGGTGCTGCTGCTCGCCCTCGTCGCTGCATCCTTGGGCGCGTACCTCCTGTTTCATTCGACCGACAAGGGCGGGCAGGCACGGGCGCCGACCAAAGCTGCGCTCGCGTTCGCGCTCACACCTGGTGATGCGATCATCGAGATCGACGGCAAGCCCTCGCCGGCCACCGTGCAGCTCGCAGCCGGCACGTACTCGGTCAACGTGAAGAAGGATGGCTACCGTGGCTGGTCGAGCTCGGTGACCGTGCACGACGGCGAGCCCCAGACGATCAACGTCGCGCTCGAGAAGGAAGATCCGGTGGTCGCCGTGCAGACGCCCGCCCCCCGGCCGGATCCCGCCCCGCGCACGACCGCGCCGAAGCCGGATCCCGCGCCCGTGAAGCCGCCGAAGAAGAAGCCCGGGCGCGATCCCGAACCGCGCCGCATCGAGATGGCGCAACCCGAGCCGCCGCAGGTCACCGTCGCGAAGCCCGAGCCGACGCCACCGGTGATCGTGACAAAGCCGGACCCGACGCCGCTTGTCGTGAAGTCCGATCCCACGCCGCCGACGCCGGTGAAGCCAGCGCGCACGCCGGTCGTCGGATCCGGCGCGGTCCAGAAGCTCTCCGGCGAGGTGCCGCAGCTCCGGGCCAAGGGCAGCGAGTCCAACGGCGACGTGCTGGTGAAGATGTGTATCGACGAGCGCGGCAGCGTGACCTCGGTGAAGATCGTGAAGTCGACCGCCGATGTCACGAGCGAGCTCCAGGCGGCGCTCGGGACGTGGCGCTACAAGCCGTACCTCAACGCCGATCAGAAGGCGTCGCCCGTGTGCTTCCCGCTGTCGCTGCGGCTCGTGTTCAAGCGCGCGGACTGAGTACACTGCGCGGCATGCGCGCTGTTCGTGTCCACGAGCTCACCGGCCCCGCCGCACTTCGCGTCGATACGGATGTCCCCGAGCCCACGGTGGCGGCGGGTCAGGTGTTGATCGAGGTCAAGGCCGCCGGCGTCAACTTCCCCGACGTTCTGCTGTCACGGGGGATGTACCAGTTCAAGCCGACGCCGCCGTTCTCGCCGGGGGGGGAAGCGAGCGGCATCGTGTCTGCGATCGGCCCGGGCGTCACCTCGGTCGCCGTCGGCGATCGCGTCGCCGTGACCCTGCTCTATGGCGCGTTCGCGGAGCGCGTGGTGGCACCCGAGCTCGCGGTGGTGAAGTTGCCGGATGCCGTCGGCTTCGAGGTCGGCGCTGCGACGCTCCTCACCTACGCGACGACGCTTCACGCACTCACTGATCGCGCGATGCTGCAGAAGGGCGAGACGCTGCTCGTTCTCGGTGCGGCGGGTGGCGTCGGCATCGCGGCGGTCGAGCTCGGGGCGTTGATCGGCGCGCGCGTGATCGCGGCTGCGTCGACGGACGACAAGCTCGCGTTCTGCCGCGAGCACGGGGCGAGCGAGGTGATCAACTACGGGACCGAGGATCTCAAGGACCGTGTGAAGGCGCTGACGTCGGGAAATGGCGTGGATGTCGTCTACGATCCCGTGGGCGGTTCACTTGCAGAGACCGCCCTGCGCGGCATGGCGTGGCAAGGTCGCTATCTCGTGGTCGGGTTCGCGTCGGGAGACATCCCGAAGATCCCGCTCAACCTGGTGCTACTCAAGGGCTGTCAGATCGTGGGCGTGTTCTGGGGCTCGTTCGCGATGCGCGAGCCGGCGAAAAACCGCGCTCACGCGGACCAGATCTTTCGCTGGGTTGCCGAGGGCAAGCTGCGGCCGGCGATCGACGCGGTGCTCCCGTTCGATCGCGCGGCGGAGGCGCTCGGCCGGCTCGGGGCCCGCAACGTCAAGGGCAAGCTCGTCCTCACTCCGTGAGAGACTGCGGCATGCGCGCAGTGCTGGCGCTCGCCCTCACGACCGGATGTGGCTTCTCCGTCCCCGGTGCTCTGCAAGCCGATGATCAGCCGACAAGTGACGGCGGCATCGACACGTCCATCGACGCCTGCACCACGTTCTCGCAGCAGCTCGATTCGTGCGCCCAGACCGGCGCGGACCTGACGCTGAGCGGGATGAATCGGATCGACACCGACACCGGTGTGCTGACGGCGAACGGTGTCGCGGTCGCGATCACCACGGGCCTCGTGACCACCGTGACGAACGCCGTGGAGGTGCGCGCGGTCTACGTCGGTGCGCTGA
>JAYVLW010000014.1:0-10289 GCA_043759315.1 Myxococcales bacterium | reverse complement strand
ATCGTCGGACGCCAGCCCGACGAGTCCGCCGAGGTGCGCGCCCGCCGAGTAGCCCACCACGGCGATCCGATCCGGATCGATCGCGTACTCCGCGGCGTGGGCGCGTAGGAACGCGAGCGCGCAGATGCAGTCGGTGGCGTTGTTCGGAAACACGCCGGCGGGCACGAGCCGGTAGTTGATGCTCGCCACCGCGTAGCCGGATCGCGCGAGCCGCGGACCGATGGCGAACGCGTGGTCCTTGTCGCCGCCGGTCCAACCACCGCCGTGGATGAACATCACGGTCGGATGCACGAGCGCCCCGTCGTCGGGGAGGTAGAAGTCCATGGTCGTCGACGCTCCGTGGCGGTCGTCGTACGAGATGTCGGGGATCTCGGTCGGGGCGGTGCAGCCCGCGGCGAGCACGGCCCCCGCGAGCACAGACCGAGACCGCGAGGACATCGACCAGACTCTACGCTGGCGGGTCACCCGCGGCACGCCGTTCGTCCCGCCGGCCCGCGCGCAGAAGGTCCCTCTTGCCAACCCTTCGTGTGCCTGATATTTCATGATGCGAAATGTCCGTGTCGAGAACGAAACCGCCCGCGCCGGTCGCGGCGCGCCGTGTCGACAAGCACAAGAGCTCGATCGACCGGATCATCGAGACCGCGATCTACCTCCAGACCGAATCGCGGCGGCTCGCGAAGGAGCAGTCGTCGCGGCACGGCATCACCGCGACGCAGCTCAACGTCATCAAGTTGCTGCTCACCGTCGGTGATCTGTCGCTTTCGGAGCTCTCGGAGCGGATGGCCGCCACCAACTCCACGGTGACCGGGATCGTCGACCGGATGGTCGCCGCCAACCTGGTCGCGCGCGAACAGAGCACCACCGATCGGCGGGTCTGGCGGATCCGGCTGACTCCCGAGGGCCGCACCCTCGCGCGCAAGGTCGATGTGGCGCCCTGGGAGATCCTGCAGAAGGCGCTGGTCGCGCTGCCGCCCGCGGAGATCGAGCAGCTGATCAAGACGCTCGTGAAGGTCGTCGATCACGTCGAAGCCGAGGTCGGACGGCGGGCGGCCGTCGATCAGAAGGAGGCCGGATGAGCGAGAAGGTCATCATCTCGTGCGCGCTCACCGGCGCGGTCACGGGGAAGCAGCTATGTCCGGCGATCCCGTACACACCGGTCGAGATCGCCGACGAGGCAAAGCGCGCCTACGACGCGGGCGCGGCGATCGTGCACGTGCACGCGCGCACCGACCAGGGGATGCCGACCTGGGATCCGGCGGTGTTCGTCGCGATCCAGGACGAGATCAAGAAGCGCTGCCCGGTGCTCGTCAACTGGTCCACGGGCGGCGCGGGGCCGATGACAGAGCGCGTCGCGCACCTGAAGAGCAGGCCGCACATCGCCGCGCTCAACATGGGCTCGATGAACTATGCGAAGTGGCGGCCGCACAAGCAGAGCTTCGCGTTCAACTTCGTGTTCGCGAACTCGTTCGACGACATCGTCGGGTTTGCGAAGGCGATCCGCGAGGCCGGCGTGAAGCCCGAGATGGAGTGCTTCGACACCGGCCACGTCTCCTCGCACACCGTGCTCGAGGATCTCGGCTTGCTCGACAAGCCGTATCACTTCTCGTTCATCATGGGCGTGCTCGGCGGGATCCCGGCGACCGCACGTCACCTCGCGTTCCAGGCCTCGAACATTCCGGTCGGGTCGCGATGGAAGGTCATCGGCATCAGCCGGGAGCAGTGGCCGCTGTGCATGGCCGCGCTCTCGCTCGGCGGCGATGTCCGCGTCGGCCTCGAGGATAACTTCTACCTGCCGGGTGGCGAGATGGCGACCAGCAACGGCGAGCTCGTCGACGCGGTCGCCGGCATGGTGCGGCTCTCGGGCCGGAGCGTGGCCTCGGTCGCCGAGGCACGCGCGCTGCTGTGGCCTGCTGGCGGAGGGAACTTCTGATGTCGACGATGAGAGAGCGCGTCGCGGAGCTCGAGGCGCGGCGCGCCAAGGCCCGCGAGATGGGCGGCCCGGAGAAGATCGCGAAGCACCACGAGCGCGGCAAGCTGACCGCGCGCGAGCGGCTCGCCCTGCTGTTCGACGACGGCGCGTTCGTCGAGGTCGGCCTGCTCGGCACCGAGATGGGGCCGGGCGCGCAGGATGTACCGGCGGACGCCGTCATCTGCGGGTGGGGCAAGGTCGACGGCCGCAACGTCGCCGCCGCCGGGTACGACTTCACCGTCAAGGGCGGCACGATCGGCTGGACCGGCGAGACGAAGGTGACGCGCATGCGCGAGCTCGCGCTGCGAAACCGTATGCCGATGGTCTGGCTGATCGACTCCGCCGGTGCGCGCATCGATCCGCGGCCGCAGAGCGATCCGGATCAGATCAGCCTGTTCGCGGGCAGCGGCCATCTGTTCCGGGAGCAGGTCGTGATGAGCGGCGTCGTCCCGCAGGTCGCCGCGATGGTCGGCCCCGGCGCCGCGGGCACCGCCTACATCCCGGGTCTCGCCGACTTCGTGCCGATGGTCGCGGGCAAGAGCTCGATGGCGCTCGGCGGGCCGGCGCTCGTCAAGGCGATGACCAACCAGGACATCACCGAGCAAGACCTCGGCGGCTCGCGCGTGCACTGCGAGGTCTCGGGGTGCGGCGACGTCGAGGTCGAGACCGACGAGCAGTGCATCGCGATCACGCGCAAGTACCTCGGTTTCATGCCCTCGCACTGTGACGAGAGGCCGCCGATCGCCCCGTGTGACGATCCGATCGATCGCGCCGACGACGCGATCCTCGACCTCGTCCCGGACAGCCAGCGCAACACCTACGACATGTACGAGGTGATCAAACGGATCGTCGATCGCGGCGACATCCTCGATCTCAAGCCGCGCTGGGCCCGGCCGATGATCACGTGCCTCGCTCGGTTCGGCGGCCGACCCGCCGGGATCGTCGCGAACAACCCCAAGCAGGGCGGCGGGATCCTCGACGCGGACACCGCCGACAAGGCCGCGCACTTCATCCAGATCTGCGACGCCTTCGGGATTCCGCTCGTGTTCCTGATGGACGTGCCGGGGTTCTGGGTCGGCAAGGACCACGAACACGCGGGCATCATCCGACACGGCGCGAAGATGCTGCACGCCATGGCAGCGGCGACCGTGCCGAAGCTGACGGTCGTCACGCGGAAGGGCTACGGCGCCGGGTACTACGTGATGGCCGGGCGCGCGTTCGAGCCCGACCTGATGGTCGCGTGGCCCGGCGCGGAGATCAGCGTGATGGGCGCCGAGGGCATGCTGAGCATCGCCGGCGCGAAGATGTTCAAGGGCAGCGAGCCGCCACCCGAGGTGAAGAAGCAGGTCGCGGCGATGATCCAGAAGAACATCGACATCTACAAGGTCGCGGGCTGGGGCCTCGTCGACGACGTGATCGATCCGCGCGAGACGCGCAAGCTGCTCTGCCTCGCGATCGAGATGAGCTGGGGCCGCACCGTCGAACGTCCCGCGCGCAAGCACGGGATCATGCCGGTCTGAACAAGGGAGTCACCATGTATCAGTTCTCCGAAGAACATCAGATGGTCCGGACGTTGATCCGGCGATGGGCGACCTCGAAGCTCGAGCCGAAGGTCACCGCTCTCGAAGCTGGCGAGCCGCCCTACGAGCTGATGCGCGATCTGGCGAAGACCTTCGGGTTGCCCGCGATGGTGCGCGCCGCGTTCGACAAGCTCGACCAGCGCGCGACCGCGGGTGGCGGAGACGCGAAGGACGTCAAGCTGGGTGGGATGGGCGATCCGGCGCTGTCGACGATCCTGTCGATCGAGCTCTCGCGCGTGTGCCCGGGCTTCATGCTCGCGTTCGGTGCGTCGCTGGGGCTCGCCGGTGGCGCGATCGTCGGGAAGGGCACGCTCGAGCAGAAGAAGCGCTGGGGCCTGCCGATCCTCACGTGGGACAAGATCGGTGCATGGGCGATGACCGAGCCGGGCGCCGGCTCCGACGCGTTCCGCGCGATGCGCACGACCGCGGTGCCGACGGGCGGCGGCTACGTGCTGAACGGACAGAAGACGTTCATCACGAACGCGCCGTACGCCGACGTCCTCGTGGTCTATGCCAAGATCGATCGCGGCGACGGAACGCCGCTCGCCGATCGTCCGATCCAGCCGTTCGTGCTCGAGCGCGGCGATCTCGGCCTGGACACGCCGCCCCCGATGCGCAAGATGGGGATGCACAGCTCGCCGACCGGCGAGGTGTTCCTCGCCGACTGCTTCGTGCCCGCGGACCGCTTGCTCGGCGGCCAGGAGCAGCCCGTCGGCCGCGCGAGCGGCAAGGACGTGTTCCACAGCGAGCGCACCGGGATGGCGCCGATGTGCGTCGGGATCATCGAGCGCTGCCTCGAGGTCGCGACGGCCTACGCGAAGCAGCGGGTCACCTGGGGCAAGCCGATCGCCGAGTACCAGCTCGTCCAGGAGAAGCTGGCCCGGATGTTCATGCACCTGCAGAACTGCCAGAATCTGATGTTCAAGCAGATCGAGCTCACGGCGGCCGGCGGGTCGATGACCGCCGCCGAGGCGAGCGCGACGAAGCTCTACTGCGCGCGCGCCGCCACCGAGGTCGCGATGGACGCGGTCCAGGTGCTCGGCGGCAACGGCTACATGCAGGAGTACCGGGTGGAGATGCTCGCGCGCGACGCGAAGCTCCTCCAGATCGGCGGCGGGACAGACGAGATCCAGATCATCAACATCGCGCGACACCTGCTCGGCGACGCCGCCTGACCCGCGATCCGCCGCCCCGTTCGACGACGTGCGGGCGATGCGCGTGATGGACCTGCTCCGGTCGACAGTGAGCACCGCGACCGGCGCCGAGCTCCGACGTGCTCGGCGGAGTCCAGCGGCCGCGGCGGAACCATGTCGACGATAGCCGACGTCGGCTACTTCCCGCTATCCTCGACGAGGATCGTCGTCATCATTCCGGCCTCGGCGTGCTCGAGGATGTGACAGTGCATCATCCACGTCCCTGGATCGGTGGGCACGACGCCGAGGTCGACCTCCTCGCGCGGATGGATCAAGACCGTGTCGCGAAAGAACGGCTCGTCCACCCGGGCACCGTTGCGAGCGAGGAGACGGAAGAACATCCCGTGCGTGTGAATCGGATGGATGCGCGGCGACTCGTTCGTGAAGTGGAGCCTCGCGAACCTGCCTCGCTCGAGCGTGGCGCTCGGCGCCATCGCGTGATGGTGATCGCGGTCCATCGCGACACCATCGATCGTCCACGCGATCCCGAACGGCCCGCCTTGCTGTGCGTTCAAGCGAAAGTCATGTGCGATCGGAGCATCCAGCGCGTCCGACCACTCCGGGACGTGCGCAGCCGCCGGTGACGCGAAGGCCCTCGAGTCGACGAGCTCGCCGTCCACCTCGACCGAGGCGAGCTTCTGCGGGCGCTGGGCGATGAACCGATCCCAGATCTCGAGCGGCGCGGTGCTGCTGTGGTCGAAGGAGAGGTCGACGTCGAGGCGGTTACCCGGCGCGAGCTCGAAGCCACGGGCGGGAATCGGGGCACGCAGGTAGAGGCCGTCGACGGCGATGATCTTCGCGTCAAGCTCTCCGAAGTCCGGCACGAAGACGCGCCCGTTCGCGGAGTCGAGGAGCCGGAGCCGGATCCGCTCGCCGGGACGAACGTGGAGAACGGTCTTGGTCCTCCCGTTGATCGTGATCGCGTTGCCCCAGCGCCCGTCCATCGCGAGGTCGTGGCGCGTATTGAACTGCGGCGCGATCTGGCCGCTCGGATCGAGCAACCAGTCGTCGAGCACCCACACGAGGTCCTGCGTGTACGGAGGAGGCTTCGCGTCTTCGACGATCAGCACGCCATAGAGCCCGCGTTCGACCTGCTCGCTCGCGCGCACGTGCGGATGAAACCAGAACGTGCCCGCGTCCTTGGGCGTGAACTCGTAGACGAACGTCTCGCCCGGCTGGACCGGGGTCTGCGTGATATACGGGACGCCGTCCATCGCGTTCGGCAGCCGGACCCCGTGCCAGTGGATCGTCGTCTCCTGTGGCAGCTGGTTCGTGAACCGAACCCGAAGCGTCTCGCCGAGCTTGATCCGGAGCGTGGGGCCGGGCACCTGCCCGTTGTAGGCCCAGACCTTCAACGCCCCGCCATCGACGAGCGGGAGCTCGGTCGGCGCGGCGACGATGTCGAACGCGCGAACGACGCCGTTCGGCGTCGCCACCAGCGGATACGAACCGTCGAACTCGGCGACCGCTCGATCCGCCGCCGACGATGACGAGCTTCCGCGACACGCGGCGCAGGCGAGGATCAGGACCGCACACGAGCGCATCGGCGCCACTGTACGACGTTGGCGGGCCGCCCGGACGCGGCTTCTTGCAGCGAACAGCATCGGCCCTGAACGGTGCACACCTGCTCGCTTCGGCTCAGGTCACCACGCGGCGCTGGACGACCGCCGCGTTGATCGCTTGCCACTCGGGGTGGGCCTCGACCACCCCGAGCGCATCTCGCCACCCGAACCGTCGATCGCCGAAGTGATCGAACAGCTTGCGGATCAACACGGCATCCTCGGGGGTGTCGAGGGTCCACCGGTGGTGCGAGTAGTCCGCCTCGCAGCCGAGCCCGATGATCCGGAACGTCTCGGGGTGGCGATAGACGTAGGGCGTCACGTGCTCGCGCCACGCGGGGTTGAGGTCTTCGCGCCATGCGCGCTCGAGCACGTCGAACCGGACGATCTCCGCGCTGATGCCGAGCGGGAACGTCGGCCGCGGGTAGGAGGTGCTGGCGTAGTCGGTCGCGGGATCCGCGAGATAGCGTGTGATCAGCTCCGACACCACGTCCGGATCGTTGAGCGGGCAGTCGCTGGTGATCCGCACGACATGCGCCGCGCCGACCTCGCACGCTGCCTGGTAGTAGCGATCGAGCACGTCGTGCTCCGAGCCGCGGTACCACCTCCAGCCTCGCGACCGGCAGGCGTCGACCAGCACGTCATCGGGCGCTTCGGTCGTCGTCGCGACGACCACCTCGTCGATCGCGGGGCACGCGCGCGTGCGCTCGACGCAGTGATCGAGCGCGGTCTTGCCGCCGAATACTTCGAGCACCTTGCCGGGCAACCGGCTACTCCCCATCCTCGCCTGGATGATCGCGACGGTCGCCATGTCACCATTGTCGCCGGGCTGCTCGCCGTTCGCCAACGGTCCCGGCGATACTCGCGGTGTGCCCTCGACCCTGATCACGGACGTCTTCGTCGGCCGCCGCTACTCGATCGAGCGCACGCTCGTCTGCGCGATGCAGGGGCAGTTCCCCGTGCTCGCCCGCGGGACCTCCGGTGAGCTCGCGGTCGTGTTCCGCACCGGCGCAGGTCACTACGGGCTGTCGGGCACCCTCGCGGCGGCGTGCTCCACCGATGGTGGTCGCCGGTGGACCGATCCGATCGAGGTGGCGCCACGCGGAGACGACGTTCGCAACCCCGCGCTCGGGATCGCTGCCGACGGTCGCTGGGTGCTCGCATACTGGAAGGCCTCGGTGCGCTGCTACCCGGCAGCGCCCGGCACCGACGACCGTCGCTGGCGGCTTCCGCCGCCGGGCAAGCTCGATGACGATCCGGATCTGTTCGTGGTGTTCAGCGCGGATCGCGGTCGAACGTGGACACCGCCGCGACCGCACCGCAGCGCTCGACTCGCGTGGTGCTCGCCGTTCGGTCGGATCATCTCGACGCCGGACGGCACGCTCCTGATGGCCGCGTACGGCGCGCCGCACGACGCCCGCGTGCCGGGACAGTTCGACGCGATCGTGATCCGCAGCCGCGACGGCGGTGCGAGCTGGGGCGACGAGTCCCTCGTCCTCGCAAATGCCAGCGAGCTGTCGCTGTGCTTCACCTCGCCCGCCGAGCTGGTCGGGGCGGTTCGGCGCGGCGACGGCGACACCGCGATCGTTCGCAGCGGCGATGGTGGCCACACGTGGAGTGCGCCGGTCGTCGCGACCCGCCCCGGCGAGCACCCAGCCGACCTGTGTCTGCTGCGCGGCGGTCGGCTGCTGCTGACGTTTGGACGCCGCCGGCGCCCGCTCGGGTGCGGCGCGCTGACCAGCGGGGATGGCGGCGAGACCTGGAACATCGAGCACGAGACGATGCTCGCCGCCGACGGGATCGGCAACGACGTGGGGTACCCGTCGACCGTCCAGCTCGACGACGACACGCTCGTCACCGTCCTGTATTTTGCGCGCGGCAGCGGTCCTTCGGAGGCCGCCGACGGCTGGGGGGAGACGTCGTGCCAGGCGCTGCGATATCGCGAGGAGCTGGTGGTCCCGCACGGGTAGGTTGTCCCGGGACGCGCGAGCGGTGCTCGAGCTGCAGACCGTCGGCGTTCGCAAAGTCGATGACTTGCCGCATCAGCAATCGCGGTCGATTCGCCACTTGTGCCTTCCCGCGACAGCGGGCCTGCGGCAGACTGAGGACGGTGCAATGGAGCTTGGCGCTCGTGTTCGTGATGGGGTGTTACTCCCCCACGATCCCCACGGGCGCCCCGTGCAGCCCTTCGGACACGTGCCCGTCGAGCCTGGTGTGTGACCCGGTCACCCACACCTGCGAGCGCGAGCCCTCGCTCGTCGATGGTCACGTTGCCCCGGAGGCTGGCCAGAGCGATGCGGCGCTCGATGCCCCTTCCGGTCCGCCGGTCTCCACCCTCGTGGGCACGGCTCAGTCCGCTGCAAACGGAACCACCGTCTCGCTGGTCCTGACCAAGGCCGTCGCGGCCGGGACGATGCTCGTCGCCGAGGTCGCCGGGCGCGGCGATCCTCCCGTGTCCGTGACCGACAGCAAGCTCAACACATGGAGCACGGTCGTCGAGGTCGGCAACGCGTCGGGTGCGTCGATCGCCGGAGTCTACGCCGTCGTCGTTGCCGCTCCACTCGCGGCGGGCGACACGATCACCGCGACGGTGACGTCCAGCAGCTCCTACACCAGAGCGATCGCCGTGTTCGCCCTCGACCGCGCGGCCACGGTCGATCGGACCGGCACCGCGCAGACCACCGGCACCAATCCGAGCGTGACAACGACCGGTGCCGTCACCGCAACTGCGGAGCTCGAGCTCGGGGTGATCGCCACGGGCTTCAACACCGCCGATGCGTTCACCCCCGGCTTGGCGTTCGAGGAGGTCTTCGAGTTCGGGACGACGTTCTCGAGCGGAAGCTTCAACCGGAAGTCGGCGACCGCGCCTGTAGGCCCCCGGACCTTCACCGCCACCACGCTGCAATCCTCCGCCTCGTATGCGCTCGCGATCGCCACGTTTCGCTGAGCCGTCCGTTCGCTCGTCACGCTAGAGTCCCGCGATGCTATTCCGCGTGGTTCCGCTCGCGATGCTCGCGTGTTCGACTCCCGCGCACCAGGAAGCAGGCCGCGCCGCGCCCGCCCCCTCAGCGCCAGAGAACGGCGCCCGTGCGCCGGAGATCGGGAAGCTCACGCCCATCACGCTGCCGGGCGGCGCTGGCGGCATCGGGTTCGACGACCTTCGATTCTCGACGGAGCTCCATCGCGTCCTCGCACCCGCGGGCCGAACCGGAAAGCTCGACCTGATCGATCCAGGGACGCGGGCGATCGAGTCGGTCGACGGATTCTCCTCCGATGCCACGTTCGGCGGTGGTCACGGGGAAGGGACCACCTCGGTCGACGCGGGCGGCGGCATGCTGTTCGCGACCGACCGGGGTCGTACCGAGGTCGTCGTCATCGATCCGGTGGCCAGGAACATCGTCGGCAGCGTCAAGCTCGCGGGTACGCCGGACTACGTGCGGTGGGTCGAACCCTCCAGGGAAGTCTGGCTCACGGAGCCCGGCAAGAAGCAGATCGAGTACTTCGCGCTCGTGGGAACGAAGCTCGTACGCAAGGGGGCGATCGCCGTGCCCGGAGGTCCCGAGTCGCTCGTGATCGACGCGACGCGCGCTCGCGCCTACACGCATACCTGGGACGACGCGACCGTCGTGATCGATCTGGCCGGGCACAAGGAGATCGCGCGCTGGAACAACGGGTGCGCGGCATCGCGTGGCATCGCGCTCGACGAGAAGCGCGGGTTCCTGTTCGTCGGCTGCGAGGAAGGCAAAGCGACAGCGATCGATGTCGCGCATGACGGCAAGCTGCTCGGCAGTGCGGCCACCGGCAAGGGCGTCGACATCATCGAGTACGCCCCCACGCTGGGGCACCTCTACGTCCCAGGTGGAGACAGCGCGACGCTCACGATCATCGGCGTCGACTCCATCGGCAGGCTCGGCGTGCTGGGGACCAGCCCTGCAGCGGAAGACGCGCACTGCGTGACTGCCGACGACGCGGGGCACGCGTACGTGTG
>JAYVLW010000013.1:0-10719 GCA_043759315.1 Myxococcales bacterium | reverse complement strand
TCCTGGAACCGCCACTCCTTGTCGATGAAGTCGACGCCCTGCATCGTCTCCATCGGCGAGGCGAAGTTGCTCCACATCTTGGTGCCGTTGACGAGGATGCGCGCGTTGTCGAAGAAGCCGTCCTCGACGCCGAGCCAGCGCTGGTACTGGAGGCGCACGTCGGTGTGACCCTGCAGGTCGATCTCGGGCGACTCCGCCCACGACGTGATGCTCGAGCGGTAGACGCCGTCGCCCGCGAGGTCGACTCCGAACACCGCGGTGCCGCCGAAGGCGTTCTTCGGATCGCCGCCGAGGCCCTGCGGCGGTCCCACCTGCCACTCGTCGCGGTTCGCGGGCAGCGCACCGTGCGTCCAGTCGCCGGCACCCGACTCGAAGTCGGAGCACCAGATCTTCGTGACCTCGCCGACGTAGAACTCGTAGAAGGGGTCGGCCGCATTGTTCGGGTAGGAGATCGAGCTGCCGTCGGACAGCGTGATCGTCACCTTGTACTGGACGACCGTGCCTTCGGGCTGCGTCGGGATCACGCCGGAGTAGGTCGTGCCCGCCGCGGCGAGATCGACGGTGTTCATCTGACCATCGCGCTTCTTCCACTCGATGGCCGCCTTCGTCACCGACGCGCCCATGCAATCGGCCGTGCCGGCCGGCGGCTTCGCGGTGAACGAGATCGTGAACCGGTCGCGCGCCGGCGGCGTGAGGCCGAGCGCCGCGGCCGCGTTCGCGAGGCCGTGCGCGCCGTAGCCGGCGTTGATCGCGCACATGTTCGGCGTGCCGTTGGTGAGGTCGCCGTCGTTGTCGTCGGAGACCAGCGCTTCGATGTAGGTCGTCGGGATGTCGACCGAGCGCTGGATGATGCCGTAGTAGATCTTGCGCGCCTGCGCTTCGCCGGCCTCGACGCCGAGCTTCGCGATCAGCTCCTTCTTCATGTCCCAGAACGCCTGGCCGACGATCTCGCCGTCGGCGTGGACCTCGCCCTGCAGGTCGTCGGGATAGCGGAGGGTCTGCGCCTGGTCGAGGTCGCGGAGCGGCAGGTCGTTGAGGAAGAAGCCGCGACCCATGCCGTGGTCGCGGGTGATCAGCGCGGCGAGCACGTCGGCCATGCCTTCGCCCACCCCGCCGTCGACGTTACCGACTCCGTCGATGACGGCGTGGTGGTGCACGGAATGGCCGAACTCGTGATAGACGACGTCCGCGATCCGGCCGGTGTTCTGGCACTGCGTACCGCTGGGCGACGAGGTCGCGCGGTAGAAGTTGATCGACGCACCGTTGTAGTTCGCGTTGCACGTCTGGTTGATGTTGACGTTGACGGGCAACAGCGAGGTATCGGCCCACGTCAGGTTCGGGTCGATGTTGTCGTGCACGAACGCCCTCGCCTGGCTCGCGAACACGAAGCTCGAGAGCTGCGCGTCACCGAACTCGTCGGTCGCCTTGTCCCAGGTCAGCGTGCCGCCGTCGACGAGCGTCAGGCTGTCGGCCGCGACGGCGCCGGCCTTGTTCGTCACCGCGACGAACGGACCGGTGAGGCCCGGGGCCACGGTGGCATTCGCGGTGCCCGCCCACGTCACGGTGCCATCGATCTCGGCGACGGTCGCGACGGTGTCGATGGTGTGGCGCGCCTTCGGCGCGGGCTTCGGGCTGCGCGGACCGCTCGGGTGGCGATCCGGCACGTTGAACAGCACCTTGCCCGAAGCGTACTGCACCATGCTCGTGCGCAGGATCGGGCTCGCCGTTGCCGCGTCGAGCCAGACGTTCCAGCGCCCTTCGTCCCGCGTCGACTCGACGAGGAGCTGCTCCGCCAGCCGGTACTCGATGTCGAGTCCCTGCGCGCCGCGCGGATGGATGATGGGAACGATCACGCGATCTGCGCCGGGCGCGCTGGCGGCAACGGAGAAGCCGGCGCTCGCGAGCCAGGAGGTGGCGCTCGCGGCGAGGCGACCCGCGTCGACGCGCGTCGGCGGCAGGGCAGCGACATGCACGCCGGGAAGCGCGGTCGAGCCCACCATGATCATGCGATCGTTCTTGAACGAGAAGCTCACGGCGCCGCCGAGGACCTTGAGGCCGCCGGAGAGCTGCTGGAAGCCGAGGCTGCGCACGTCGCCGGCGCCGCCGAGCTGGTTCGCGACCAGCACGAAGTCGGAGAGCTGCGAGCCAGGCGCGAGGAGCGCGAGGTGCTGCGCGAGGAACTGCCGCGCCGCGGCCTCCGCGATCGCGGGATCCCGCATCGCGCCCGCGGTGAACGTGGCCGGGCCCCACATGCGGACCGGCACGTTGGTGTCGCGATCCCAGAGCGCGGTCCAGCCCGGGAGGCCGACAGCGGTGAGCTGCGAGTCACGCGACCACTCGGTGGTGCGATGCGCGCGCGGCGCCTTGCCGGCGGCGACGACCGGATCATCCGCACCCTTTGGCCGAACAACCGCCGAGCTGGTCTGAAACAGAGCCGTGGACAGGGCCGCGGCGAGACCGATGGTGCGCAAACGCATGGACGTCCTCCCTTTGACGAGGCGTATGACACACGCAGAAGCGCGGTTCGCCAATGCACCCGCCATGACATCTACGGACGCCACGCGAGAGGTAGAGGCGTCACGTCGCGAGGCTCACGCGCCTCACCTGGTGCTGGGTCAGCGGAACAGCGGACGCGCGTCGGCGATGTCGCGTCGGATCTGCCCGATCAGCGCATCCACCGAATCGAACTTCTGTTCGGGCCGGAGCCAGGCCACGAACGTCGTTCGCACCTTCCGATCGTAGAGATCCCCGTCCCAATCGAGCACATGGACCTCCAGGACGAGCCGACCGCCATCGACGAACGTCGGGTTGGTCCCGAGGCTCGCGACGGCCGGTAGCGGCGGGCCACCTTCGACGCTGAGCGTCACGGCGTAGATGCCAGGGATGACCGGGAGGTCGCTGGTCGTGGCGATGTTCGCGGTGGGCACGCCGATCGCGCGCCCCCGCTTCGCGCCGTGGACGACCACCCCATCCACATCCCAGCGCCGCCCGAGCAGCCGCTCCGCTCCGGCGAGGTCACCCGCCTTGAGGTAGCTCCGGACCCGGGTCGACGACGCGACCTCGCCCTCGACCTCGACCGGGTCGACGATCGCGACCTCGATCCCCGCGCGACCACCATGTGCGCGGAGCGCATCGGCGGACCCGGCGCGGCCGGCGCCGTAGCTGAAGTCATAGCCCACCACGATCGCCCGCGCGCGCATGGCGCCGAGCACGACCTGATCGATGAACACGGCGGGTGCGAGCGTGGCGAGCTCGCGGGTGAACGGCTCCACGAGGACCGCGCCGAGGCCTGCCGCCGCCATCAGCTCGAGCCGGCGCTCGAGCGACGTCAGCTTGAGGGGAGCCGTCGCCGGCGACAACAGCTCCGAGGGGTGTGGATCGAACGTGAGCGCGGCCGAGGTCACGCCGTGCGCCTCCGCGAGCTGGCACGCGCGGGCGATCAGCGCGCTGTGTCCGGCGTGCACGCCATCGAAGTTGCCGATCGCGACCGCGGCGCCGTGCCACGCGCGCTGCGCGAGCTGGGCGTGACCGCGGAACACATCCATGCGCTGACCCTAGCGCGAAGCGTGCGCCGCGGAAACGCGGGATCCGGCCTCGATCACCGTCCAGGCAGGTGGGAGCAGGACCAGCACGGCGAGCGTCGCGCCGAGCGCGGCCTGCCCCACGGCGATCCGGATCAACCCGGCGAGGCGCCCGACGGCGAGGCCGGTCGAGAGCACGGCGATGCCGACGAGCGACGGATCGACGGCACCGCTGCGCACGCTGACGAGCACCGCGCCGATCACGATCGTACCGACCGCGAGCTCGGCGTGGCGGACGCGCGCGAGGAACGGAAGCCCCGCCAGCGCAGCGACCGCGGTGATCGGACCGAGCGTGGTGGCCGCCAGCTCGAGGATCGCCGGGAGGCCGCGCGGCGAGCGTGCGGCACCGGTCCAGGCGTCGCCGAGCGCGCCGGCAGGACCATGCGCCGCGATTCCCGCGATCACCGCGAGGACGATCGCGAGTGCCCCGATGATCGGAACGGCGATCGCCCAGCGCGGGCGCTGCCACGGTGCGGTGATCAGCCGCGAGCCCGCGATCGCCACGAGCGCGACGTACGCGGGCGACAGGATCGCGGCGATCGTCGCCGGCAGGAGCGCGACCAGGGGCGAGGTGGTCGGGCGCGCGAGCTCGACACACGTCCACCCGGCCGCGGCGATTGCAACACATGCGCGCACGAGCGCCACCCCGTGGGCGAGCGAGGGATCCACCACGCTGGCGATCAGCAGCAGCGGTGCGAGGATGGCGCCGACAAGCGATGCCGGCGAGTCACCCGCGAGTGCGCGGATCGCGGCGCTCGCCGCGGCGCCCGCGAGACCGATCGCGATGATCGGGGCCGGAGCGTGCGCGCCGAGGCCCATGGCGGCGGCCGCCGAGGCCGCACCCATCGCCGGAATCACCAGCCAGGACCGCATGGTGCCACGCTACGAAGACGGCGACGTCGGGGCAAATTCCGGACCCATCTGGAGGTATGGTTGCCCTCAGATGGCACCCCAGAGCGGCGATCGCTCCGCGAACCAGGCAGCCGTCGACTTCGCGCGCACCGCGCTGGCGCGGTTCGTCGAGCTCGGCGCCCAGCGTGGGCTGATGTCCGGCAGGAGCGCGTTTGGCGTCTCGTCCGACGAGATGGTCCTCGCGCTCGGGGCGCCCGAAGCCCGCGAGGTCGTCCCGCCCGGCACCGACGAGCGAATGACCGGCGCCGAGCGCGCGCTGGTGGCCGCGGTCCGGCGGGACCCCGAGCCGTTGCTCGGCCGGCTGGCCCGCGTGTTCATGCTTTCGGACCTCGATCTGCAGATCGTGGCGCTGTTGCTCGCGCCCGAGCTCGAGCACGACCTCGAGCGCGCATACTCGTTCGCGCTCGATGACTTCACGCGCAAGCGGGCCGACATCGGCTTCGTGGCCCGCGTGCTCGGCGGGGCCGATCCGGTGCGGCTCGACGACGTGCTCCGCCGGTTCGATGACGGCGCCCCGCTGCGCCGGCACGGGATCGTGGCGGTCGGGACGCAGGCGACGGAGGCGTCGTCGACGATGCGCACGGTCCGGCTCGCCGATCGCATCGTGCAATTCCTCCGTGGCCACGACTCGGTCGACGAGCTGGTGCACGGACTCGTGCAGTTCGGGATGGGCTCGGTGGGGCTCGCCGACGTGGTGATGAGCCCGGAGCTCGTCACGCGGATCTCGCGCGCTCTCGACGAACGCGCCGGGCCGCCACGCGTGCTGCTCGCGGGCCCCGACGGCGTGGGCCGTGCGCTCGTGGTGGAGGCGCTGCTCGCCGCGTCCGGGAGGAGCAGCGTGCGCGTCGATCTCGCGGGCATCGTCGCCGAAGGGCGGATCGGCGAGCGGGTCGCGGCGGCGCTGCGCGAGGCCGCGCTCCGCAACGCCGCGGCGATCCTCGACGGCGGCACGACCATCGACAAGGACGTCCCGCGTGCGTTGGTCACGGCGATCAGCGATGGCGTCGCGGATCTCGCGGTGCCGATCGTGTTCACGCTCACCGGGCATCCCACCTGGCTCGTGCAGTCGGTGGGCGCGCTCGTCGAGCTCGATCTGCCCCTGCCGCCGTTCCGCGAGCGGCTCGAGCTGTGGACGCGCGCGCTGCCACCGCCCCTCGCGACACCGTCGGAGATCGAGACCGTGGCGAGCCGCTACGCGTTCAGCGGCGGCACCATCACGCGCGCAGCCCGACGCGCGGCGTCCACGGCCCGGCTACGCGAGCCCGACGCACCGCAGGTCACGCTCGACGATCTTGGCGAGGCCGCGCGCCTCATGTTCTCGCACCGGCTCGGATCGATGGCGCAGCGGATCCCCACCGGCTTCGCGTGGAGCGACCTCGTGCTCCCGAAGGACACGATGGACGCGCTGCAGGAGGTGGTGCGCTTCGGCCGTCACCGCGCGTTCCTCCTCGAGGAGTGGGGCTTCGCGGCGAAGCTGCCGTACGGCCGCGGCCTCAGCGCGATCCTGGCGGGTCCGCCCGGCACCGGCAAGACGATGGTCGCGCAGCTGATCGCGCGTGACCTCGGCTACGACCTCTACCGGATCGATCTGTCGCAGGTCGTCAACAAGTACATCGGCGAGACCGAGAAGAACCTCGCGAAGATCTTCGACGAGGCGGAGAGCTCGCATGCGGTGCTGTTCTTCGACGAGGCGGACTCGCTGTTCGCGAAGCGCACCGAGGTCAAGTCGAGTAACGATCGCTACGCGAACCTCGAGGTCAACTACCTCCTGCAGCGCATGGAGACGTACGACGGCGTGACCTTGCTCGCGACGAACCTCGAGCAGGGCCTCGACGAGGCGTTCAAGCGGCGCGTGCGGTTCAGCGTGCAGTTCGAGCTCCCCGAGGAGGAAGAGCGGCTCGCCCTGTGGCGCAGCATGTTCCCCCCGAAGGTGCCCCTCGCGCCGGACATCGACTGGGAGATGATCGCGAAGCGCTTCGAGATGGCCGGCGGCTATATCAAGAAGGCCGCGCTGCGAGCCGCGCTGATCGCCGTCGAGGCGCGGCGCGCGATCACCACCGCGGACCTGCTCGAGGCCGCGCGCCTCGAGTACCGCGAGATGGGCCGGATCATCTAGTCGGATCGCGTGCCACGATCCAGGCGAGCACGAGGCCGGGGATCGCGAGCGCGGAGGTCACGACGAAGAAGCCGTCCCAGCCGACGGCGTCGACGACGTTCGCCGCGAGCGGGCCGAACACGCGCTGGCCGACCGACGATAGCGAGGTGAGCAGCGCGAACTGCGTGGCGCTGACGCGGGGCGAGCACACCGACATGAGGAAGGCGACGAACGCCGCGGTGCCGGTCATGTTCGCGAGGTTGTCCACGAGGACCGCCGTGCAGAAGATCGGGAAGCTCTTGCCGGTGACCGCGAGCAGCGCGTAGAGCAAGTTCGTCGACGCCTGCAGTACGCCGAAGGCGACGAGCATGCGGCGAAGGCCGTACTTCGCGACCAGCGTGCCGGCGACCAGGCCGCCGAGCGCGGTGCCGAGGAAGCCGAGCGCCTGATAGATCGCCCCGATCTCCGACAGCTCGAAGCTCGCACCGCGGACGAGGAACGTCACGACGAGCGCCTGCGCGAAGTAATCGCCGGCCTTGTACAGCGCGGTGAACGCGACCACGAGGGCCACGCGCCGTGGGCCGAGCCGGTGCCACAGCTCGAGGAACGGCAGGGTGATCGCCTCCGCGAGCGACTGCGGCGCCCCGGCCGGTGCGGCCGGTTCCTCGGCGAGGAGCGTGCCCGCGACGCCGATCGCCATCAGCACGGCCATGCCGCCGTAGATCCACCGCCACGACACGTGATCGGCCAGCACGAACGCGAGCGTCCCGGTGACGACCATCGCGGTGCGGTAGCCGAGCACGTAGACCGCCGAGCCCGCGGCACGCTGCTCGGGCGCGAGCAGATCAGCGTTATAGGCGTCGAGCACCACGTCCTGCGAGGCGGAGAGCACCGCGACCACGACCGCGAGCGTGACGAGCAGCTCGGGGTCGCCGACCGGATCGACCATGCCCATCGCCCCGATCGCCACGATCAGCGAGACCTGGAACGCGAGCATCCAGCCGCGCCTGCGGCCCAGCAGCGGCAGGTGGTAACGGTCCAGGAGCGGCGCCCACGCGAACTTGAAGGTGTACGCGAGCCCCACCAGGGACAGCGCGGCGATCCTGCCGTGGCTGACCCCGGCCGAGGTCAGCCACGCCTGAAGGGTCTGGGAGGTCAAGTACAGAGGCAGCCCGGATGCCAATCCGAGGATGAACAGCACGGCCATCCGGCGCGATCGGAAGACGGCGAGAGCTGTCACCCCACCAGGTTGGTCCGAGGGTGGGGGCGCAGTACAATTTTCGCGGTCGTTCGTGTCCGATCCTGTCCCCCGTAGGCCTCGCCTGGCGCGTACTGCACGCTGGCTGGCCCCCAGCGCCGCGTGCGCCTGTGCCGGCGCCCTCGCTGCGGGCGGCTTCGAAGCGATCGGCGTGGGAGAGCCGCTCGGCATGCTCGCCACGGTCGGGTTCTTTGCGATGCTCGCCGCCCCGATCCTGTTCGTGGTCGCGGTCGCCCTGCGTGGCGTGATCGCGGCGTGGGGGCCCGCGAACATCGCCGAGCGGCTGACCGAGGACGGCGGCATGCCCGGGCTCGCGGCGTGGCTCGTCACGATCTTGATCGCGGCGCTCGCCCTGGCGTGGATCGCGTTCCAGGGCACGTGGCAGCTCGCGACGTGGACCGCGTTCAAGCCGCTCACCGTGAGCTTCCTCCAGCCGGTGATCTCCGTCGGTGGTGCGCTGCTGCTGATGGCGCTGTCGGCGCCGGCCGTCCGGCTGTTGACGCTGCCGATGCGGCGGCTCAACCGGCGCTGGCCGCTGACGCCCGGGCGCGTGTTCACGATCGCCGCCGTGCTCTCGGTGAGCGCGGTCTACGTGCTGTGGCGCGTGGTGGTGCGGCCGCGGCTCGGTCCGGTCGATACGAGCGTGCTGTACGCGCCGATGATCGCGATCGCCGTGACGCTGGCGGGCCACGTGATCGGCCGTCAGCTCCCGAAACCGCGCGTGGTCGGCGCCGTGCTCGGCGGGCTCGTCATCGTGATGATCGGCATCGCGGTGGTCACCCTGAAGACGCGACCGTCGTTGACGCTCGAGGTGTGGGGCGATCGTCCGCTCGCGGGGATCGCGATCGAGAAGCTGTTCGACCTCGATCAGATCCGTGCGGACATCTCGCTCGCCGAGTTCCGGCCGGTCGACCGCCCCGGGTCGGAGCACCCCGACATCGTGCTGATCACGATCGATACGGTGCGGGCCGATCACACGCCTCCGTACGGCGGCACCGCGGAGATGCCGGTGCTGCGGGGGCTCGGTGATCGCGGTGCGGTGTTCACGTGGGCGTTCTCGCCGAGCAACGTGACGCGCCGCTCGATCCCATCGATCGTGATCGGTGCGGCGCCGACGCGGATCAAGGGCCGCGTGGTCGGCTGGGCGCTGCGCGTGGATCCGCGCCACGTGATGCTCGCCGAGCGGTTGCTCGCCGCTGGCTACGAGACCGCGGGCTTCATGTGCTGCCGCGGCTTCTACGATCCGGAGGTTCGCACGGGGCTGCAGCGCGGCCTCGAGCACCTCGTCGTCGAGCCGAACGGGCGCTCGCTCGGGCAGATGGCACGCAACTGGTTGCAGGCGCGCGAGCAGCGATCCGGCAACCGTCCGCTGTTCCTGTGGATGCACATCCTCGAGCCGCACAACTGGGAGATCGTCGGCGGGCCGTGGCACGAGGAGGCCGAGCGCCAGAAGCTGTACAACCGTTCGCTCGAGATCTCCGACGCCATCCTGCTGGACGTGATGTCGGGTTTCGCCGACCGCGCACCCGACAAGGCTCCGATCGTGATCGTCACGGCCGATCACGGCGAGGCGCTGGGCGAGCATGGCCAGCCCAATCACTCGACGGATCTCTACAACTCGCAGATCCGCGTGCCGCTCGTGATCGCAGGACCGGGCATCAAACCATCCCGCGTGATGGAGTCAGTCAGCCTGACCGACCTGGTCCCGACGATCGTCGATCTTGCGGGGTTCGAGCCACCGCGCGGACCGAGCATCGACGGGCGCTCGGTCGCGGATCTTCTCCGCGGGAAGCGCATCGATCAACCCGAGTCCGGCACCGCGTTCGCGGCGATGATCAAGGACCGCTCGAATCCAGGCGGCGTCACCGCGGTCGTCTCGGGGCGGTGGAAGCTGATCGATACCGGCGGCGTGTTCGAGCTCTACGATCTTCACGCCGATCCGAACGAACAGACGAACCTCATCGGCACGCGTTCGGAGATCGCCACGCAGATGCGTAAGCTGCTCGAAGACACGCTCAACCGGCACGCGAAGTCTCCGTTCGACTGAGCTCGCGGGAGCGCAAGGCCGGAGGAGGCGTCGTCAGCCCTAGTTCGGCGAGGCGGCCGCGATGGCGTCGAGCTCTTGCCAGCGCGCGAACAAACGCTCGACCTCGGCTCGCGCCGCATCGAGCTGCGCGACGAGCGTCTTGACCTCGGCGCCGCGCTCCTTGAGCACGTTCGGATCTGCGAGCGAAGTCTCGAGCTCCACGACGCGCTTCTCGGCGGCGGCGATCGCCTCCTCGATGCCCGCCAGCTCCGCGCGCTCCTTGAAGGTGATCTTGCGAGGACCTGCCGACTTTGTTCCCGGCGGGCGCGTGTCCTTGGTCTCCTCGCGCCTGCGCGCACTGCCCTCGGCGGCACGCTTCGGGCGGCGCTCGGCGTAGAACGAGTAGCTGCCCTCGTAGAGCGTGACCTTGCCCTGCCCCTCGAACGCCAGGATCGCTGTCGCCACACGATCGAGGAACCAGCGATCGTGGCTGACGATCAACGCGCAACCCGGGAATCGCGTCAGCCCATCCTCGAGGGCGCCGAGTGTTGGAAGATCCAGATCGTTCGTGGGCTCGTCGAGGACGAGGAGGTTGCCGCCGCGGCGGAGCAGGCGCGCGAGCTGGACCCGATTGCGCTCGCCGCCGGAGAGCTTGCCGACGTGGGTGTCGGCGACCGAATCCGGGAACGCCATCATGCGAAGGAAGCTGCGCACGTGGACCTTGCCGTCGGGGAGATCGACGTAGTCGTACCCGTCACCGACCTCCTCGAGGACGGTCAGCTCGTCGCGCAGCTCGGTGCGGCCCTGCTCGAGATATGCGGGTCGCGTGTTCGAACCGATCTTCACG
>JAYVLW010000012.1:0-3083 GCA_043759315.1 Myxococcales bacterium | reverse complement strand
ACGAAGAAGTGCCCGGTCGGCTGCGTCGCGAGCCTGGGCCCCACGTTCGGGTACTGGCCGATCAGGTTCCGCATCTTCTCGATCGCGCGGTCCTGCGCGACCTTGCCGACGAGCCAGGTCGCGATGTTGTCGCGCGCCTTGTAGTCGAAGTCGCCGGGGTTCTGCGTCGCGAGCAGGATGCCGAGGCCGCCGGACCGTGCGCGGCGAAGCAGATCGAACATCGGCTCCTTCGTGGGCGGCGCGCCGATCGCCGGCACGTAGGCATCGGCCTCGTCGAAGAAGGCAACGCCCTGGAGGGTCTTCGTCGGCCGCTTGCGCGAGAGACGCGCGAGCTCGATCAGCAGGCGCGAGACCCAGAACTGGAGCACCGGGATCTCGGTGAGGGCCGAGGTGCTGATGATCGAGAGCTTGGGACGCGCACCCTGCGGCGGAAGGAGACTTCCGACGTCGAGGGTCTCCCCGTCACCCGTGAGGAGCGCACCGCGCTGGATGCGAAGGGACTGGAGATCCTCGGACAGCGTCGAGAAGTGGCGCTGGAGAGCACCGACCGACTGGAGCAGCTCGGGATCGGGGCGGTTGATCGTGTCGAGCAGGACGTCGAGGGTGGCGTCGCGTTCTCCGGTGTGAAGCTGGATCGCGCACTGGAGCACGGAGAGCTTGGCGCGGTGCGTGGTGCTGGTGCCGTATCCCATCATGGCCGCGAGCCCGTTCGCGGCGAACTGCGCGAGCTGCGTGCGTTCCTGCGCGCTCGCGTCGACCAGCGATGGGATGAGGGGCAGCCGCAGCGGGCGGCCGGCGCTGTTCCCCGGCGTATAGAGATCGATGTCGATTCGCTCGCGCAGCGCGGCCTTGCGCGCGTGATCGGGGTGCGAACGATCGTTCCACCACGCGTCGCTCGCGTATCGGGCGAGATCGCCCTTCCGATCGACGAGCAACGCCGAGACCCCGCGCTCGAGCAGCTGCTCGATCACGTGCAACGCCGCCGTGGTCTTGCCGCTCCCCGTTCCGCCGACGAACGTGACGTGCGACTTCACCAGCTCGAGCGGGAGCGACTGCGGCTCCGCACGGAGCGATGTCGTCACGCCCAGACGAACGCTTGCGGGGTCGAACGCCACCACCGGCGCACTGATCCGCGGCGCGGGCGCCGGCACGGGCGGCAACACCACCGGCGGCGGTGCGGGCACCGGCGGCGCGTGAACCGGCGCGAGGTCGAGATCGAGGATGGCGCGCACGAAGGCGAGCTGTGCGATCGGCCGCGCCGTCTTGCGCCACGCATCCAACCCCGGCGCATTTGTCTCGGTGAGGGTGCGCAGGGCACACGCGGCGCGGAGCTCGGCCTCCTCGAGGGCGATCGTGCGACCACCGGCCTGGACGAACTCCCCGATCTGTTGCGCCGTGGTCGTCTTGGGCTTGAACTGGAAGTCTCCGTTGCGCACCGCGAACGGCGCGAGGCCCGTCGTGGCGAGCTTCTTGAGTGCGTCGAGTTGCTTGCCGAGGTGTCCCCCCTGGGGCAACCGGTTGCACACGGCCACGATGCGCTTCCCGAGCGCTCCACCTTCGATGTGGAGCCGACCCGCCGTGCGGTCGAGGCGATGGGTGAGCTGCAGCCCAACCTCGTGCGCTCCTGCGCGGAGCGCGTGGTCCACGAGCGCGAGGATCCCTTCATCCTCGTCGGGGAGCGTCACGGATGCCGTGCGGAGGTCGTTCCACATCCGATCGAGCTCGGAGTGAACCACCGGTGGCGCCGCGGGCGGCGGCTCGGGGATCGCGAGCGGGACGACGATCCCGGCACTGGAGACCATCGGCGGCGCCGCTTGCTCGGGTTGGCCGACGAGCGCGCCTTCCTTGATGCATGCAGCGTGGTAGTCGCGAAACTTCGCGAGCACGTCGCGTGCGCGGAACTTGCTCACCGCTTCCACTTGCGCGGCCGTGAACGGGTAGAGCGGTTCATCATCGCGCCACGGGACGTCGAACTCCGAGTAGAGGTGCTCGAGGCGGCGCACGAGCATCTGCTCGATCTCGTCGAGCTGCCGCTGCCCGGTCAGGCGCACGGGGCCCGGATCGCTCTCGAGCCGATCGACGAGAGACCGCGAGAGCCTCGGGCGCACCGATGCGTAGACGTCATCGAGGCACGAGATGACCACCACGGCGGAGGGAACCGCGTCGGCGATGGCGCGGAGGCTATCGAACGCCTGCTGGAGCCGCGTGACGGTCGTGCCGTCGGGGATGGTCTCCTCGATCTGATCCACGACAATCACCATCGCGGCCATCTGCAGCTCGTACATGATCGCCGCGAGCTGCTTGATCGTGCGCAGCGGATCCTCGGGCTGGTCACGCGCCGCGAGCCCTCCGAGCAGCTTGCGGTCGTGACCGGTGAGGGACTCGCACCGCAGGTACTTGATGACCCGGCGCTGCAGCGCAGGATCTCGGCGTTGCAGGAGCAGCAGCGCGTGGAGCACGTCGACCTCGAGCGTCTCGAGCCCTTCGGTGCGGACGACGCGATCGATGATGCCGCCGATCGCCGAGTCGAGCTCCGTCTCGGAGAGCTCCGCGGTGCGCAGCCGCTCGAGGTCATCGGGCGGGATGGGCACGCGACCTTCGGCGAGCCCATCCGACAGGTACATCAGCGCTGATTCGTGGAGCGCGGGCGCGTCGTACGGTCGCTCCATCGAGTCGACGAGGCTGCGCAACACGTACCGCGAGTAGTCGCCGACCTCCGACGTCATCTGGAGGTAGCCGACGTAGCCCATACGCGTGGAGTGAACCTGGGCGCGGAGCGCGCGCAGGAGATGTGTCTTCCCCGCGCCGGACTCGCCGAGGACGAGCAACGTGCGGCCGTGGCCGCGCTGGACCTGCTCGGGCGTGCTGGCGCGAACGACCTGGCGATGGAACACCTCGCGGACCTCGCCGTGGATCGATTCGACGTCGAACGGATCGCGGGTGTGGATCTGCGAACCATGGGCAACCGATGCGAACACCTCCGGGCCATCGGCGCGACAGAAGGCGAGCGCGCGAGGATCGAGGCCCAGGACCGTTTGCCTCTCGAACATCGCGCGCAGGTCGCGGCGTGCCTTGCGCTCGAC
>JAYVLW010000011.1:0-14535 GCA_043759315.1 Myxococcales bacterium | reverse complement strand
TGCGCGACGGCAAGCCCGAGCGCGTCCTCGGGCCGGGGCACTACGCGTTCTGGGGCAAGCACAACAAGCTGGCGATCTGGAACGTCGATGACCTCGTGTTCCTCGCGCAGCCCGATGTGCTCGCGATGGTGCCGCAGGCCTGGTACGCGACGCTCTCGCTCGGCAACGACGAGCGCGCGGTCGTGTTCCGCGATGACAAGCCGCTGAAGTTCCTGCGCCCTGGTGTGCACCGGATCTGGATGGTCAACCCGAACGTTGCCATCAAGACCTACTCGGTGCTCGGCGAGGCACCGGCGCTGACGGACGAGCTGCGTGCCGTGATCCCGGCGGCGGAGATCGTGGAGGCGCAGGTGCGTCAGTTCGAGCGGGGTCTCAAGTACGTGCAGGGCCGGTTCGAGGGAGTCCTCGAGCCGGGTCGCTACGTGTTCTGGAACCATCCGGCGGCGCGCGTCGGCGTCACCGTGCTCGACACCCGCGTGCAGCAGCTGAAGATCGAGGGCCAGGAGCTGATGACGCGTGACAAGGTCACGCTGCGTCTGACCCTGACGGCGGAGTACGCTCCGTCCGACGCGCCGACGACCGTGCATGCGGTCGCCGACGTGAAGGACGCGCTGTACCTCGCGGTTCAGCTGGCCGCGCGCGAGTACATCGCGGGCATCACGCTCGACGAGCTGCTCGAGGGTCGTGACAACCTCACGAAGTACCTCGAGGCCCAGGTCCTGCCGCGCGCCGAGGTGTTCGGCGTGCGCGTACACCGTGTTGGTGTGAAGGACGTGATCCTGCCGGGCGAGATGAAGACGCTGCTCAACAAGGTGATCGAGGCAGAGAAGGCGGCTGCCGCGAACGTGATCCTCCGTCGTGAGGACGCGGCCGCGACGCGCAACATGGCCAACACCGCCAAGGTGATCGCGGAGAACCCGGTCCTCATGCGCCTGAAGGAGCTCGAGACGATGCGTGACATCGCCGAGAAGATCGACGAGATCAAGCTCGTGATGGGCATGGACGGCCTCAAGCAGCTGATGCCGTACACGAACGGCGAGGCGAAGACCTCGTGACCAGAGCCGGTGCAGAGATGCACCGGCTCTTTCTATGTTCTGGCGCTAGTCGGTGGCCTCTGCTCTGATCGACGCGCCTCCCGTCCCCACGGATACGCCGGAGCCAGGGGTGAACCGATGCGCACCAGCACCGAATCGCAGCTTGGTCATTCCGGACAGCTGAATTCCGCTGAAGCCGAAGCCGACTCCTGCTTCGACGTCGAGACGGTGCGTGAGAGATCGCGCGTAGACAGCACCGATCTCGCCGACGGGTGATCCCGCACCGACATCAACGCGAACCGACGAGCGGGCTCCGTCGCCGAATGCGGAACCAGTGGCAAGAACGAGTACGCAGACAACCGTCAGTAACTGATCCATGGACCGGCTACGAGGCAACATCCGTACCGTTACGAACGTGCTGAAAGTCGGCCCGCCAGCATCAGGAACCGTGAACCATCGGCTGGCTCGGGACGCACATGTCATGGCAGTTCTTCGACGCTCGCGTACCGCGCATCCTGTGCGTTTCGAGCTCGCAAAGCGCAGGTAAGGTCAGAGCTGCTCGTCGGATAGCTCCTTTTCGATGATCGATCCATCCGGCCCTTCCTTGACCTCCCACAGCGTGTCGCCGACGAGCACCTGGATCTCGCGCATGCACGGGTCGTCGTCGTCGGGTACCACGGCCACCGCGTCTCCACCTGCTTCGGTCGATGCGATCGCGAGCGCCTCGGGAAGGCTGATCGTCGTTCCGCATCCAGAGCCGGCCGCGCCGGCCGCCGCCACGCGAACAACCTCCCCGTCCAGTGCGACGATCACGTCATGCTTCGTCGCGCTCTCGACGGTGCCGATAGCATAGGTCTCGTCGTCGACTCTCAGCCGCGCCTCGACACCGCTGCCGTACTGCGCGCTGGTCTCCGCGCGCCGCACCATGTCGGCGAGCGATAGGGCCGAGCGGTCGACAACATCGCGCGCCGCCGAGTTATCCGGCGCAGTGCAGCCAAGCGCTCCTACGAGTGCGAGCGACGCGAACCCCATGATCTTCTTCATCTCGTGCCCCCAGTACATTGTGGTTTGCCTGTGGGTGCCCAGACAATCGCACTCCTTACGTGGAATCTGGGACACGGCCAGGTCAGCCGTTAACGACGAGAGCTTCAGGCGATCGCCGGAACGATGCCCGGCCGGCTCGGAACCTTCCCGGCGATCGTCGTCCAGGTGATCAGGCGCCGAGTGAACACGATGGCGGTGTCTCGATAGACGCGCGTTGTACGTGCGGCCATCTCTGGTAGCGTAGTCGCTGGTGGAGCTCAGGAGGTTCGTTACCGCCGCACTGCTGCTCGTCTGCGCACTCGCCGAGGCGAGTCCAGAAGCCACTCAGTTGTTTCGTGACGGCAAAGAGCTGATGAAGCTCGGCAAGTTCGATGAGGCGTGCGATCGGTTCGAGAGGAGCGCACGCCTCGAACGCAAGGTCGGGACGCTCCTGAACCTCGCCGATTGCTACGAGCAGCGCGGCAAGCTCGCGAGCGCATGGGCCACGTTCGACGACGCCGCCGTGTTGGCGCGGCAGACAAGCGATCCACGTGGCGTCGAGGCGACGAGACGCGCAGCGCTTCTCAAGCCAGCGCTCCCTTACCTCACGCTGGTCATCGATACATCGATTCCAACCCAGACGATCCGCCGCAATGGTGCGACGATCGATCCCGCGACCTGGAACATCGAGATCGCAGTGGACCCGGACACGTACCTGCTCGAAGCGAGCGCGCCAGGCTTTGCCTCATGGTCGGTCCGGCAGCCGATACGTGCAGGGGATCACGTGCGAGTGGTGGTGGCTCTCGTTCCCGAGCCTCGCGCACGCACGCGAACCGAGCCGCCGGTGACCGGGGACGAGATTCCGTTACGAGAGTTCGGCGTGGGAGTCGTTGCGGGTTCGAATACGCGCGAGCGCCCGCTGATCGGCGCGATCGCGATCGGCAACCTGACGTTGCCGCGCGGTGCACTTCGCGGTGTGTTCAGTGCGATCTACTCGCGCTACGAGGATAACGTTGCCACGGACGGCGAGCTCCCCCAGCTCGAGACGATCCATACGTTCTACATCAACGTGGGAGTCGAGTACCTCTGGCTGCCCGTCGCGGCGGTCGGGCTAGCGGGAGGTATCGGGGTCGGCACAGAGCTCGATCACGATGTAGTCACCGGGACCGATCTGGGCAGTGCGCTACAACTGCGCGGCTCCGCGGTGGCGCGCCTCCGAGACGGCCACATCGAGGCGGGACTTCATCTCCAGTGCGCGTTCGCCGGCCCCGAAGTGACGTTGCATGGTCTCGTGGGAATCGCGTGGTTCCCGTGACCATCGATCCTGCGGGCACACCGACGATCGGTAGCTACCGGCTTGTCTCGCGTCTCGGCGCGGGAGGAATGGGTGAGGTCTGGATCGGGGAACATCAGCTCATCGGGCGCCGCGCTGCGATCAAGGTCTTGCTTCCCAGGGTGTCCCGACAGCCCGAGGTCGTGGAACGGTTCTTCGCCGAGGCACGCGCGACGTCCAAGATCTCGGATCCGGGAATCGTCCATGTCTACGACTTCGGGTGGCACGGCGACGACGCATACATCGCGATGGAGCTACTCGAAGGCGAGGTACTGAGCGCGCGCGTCGCTCGCGAGGGGCGACTGCCGATCGCCACCGCACTTCGCCTGGCGCACCAGATCGCAGTCACGATGGCCGTGGCCCACGCACGCGGGATCGTCCATCGCGATCTCAAACCCGACAACCTGTTCGTGGTCGCCGATGCGGTTGTCCACGGTGGAGAGCGGGTGAAGATCCTGGACTTCGGGATCGCGAAGTTGCTCGGAGACGATCTCGACGCGCCGACTCGCACCCAGTCCGGGGTCCTGCTCGGAACGCCGACCTACATGTCGCCAGAGCAATGCAGA
Organism: Myxococcales bacterium; assembly: GCA_043759315.1. Classification (GTDB taxonomy): domain Bacteria; phylum Myxococcota_A; class Polyangia; order Haliangiales; family Haliangiaceae; genus JABFXX01. Next base: position 10,579 of record JAYVLW010000011.1, on the reverse strand, counting down.
GGCTCGGCCAACGTGGATCATCGTACGGACATCTACGCCCTCGGCTGCATTCTGTTTGTGCTGCTTGTCGGTCGACCGCCATTCGTCAAGGAATCGGCGGGGGACATGATCGCAAGTCACCTCATGGAGGAACCAAGCCCGCCGAGCGAGCACGGTCTGATTCCTCCCGGCATCGATGCGTTGGTACTTCGGTGTCTTGCGAAGGAGATGAACGAACGGTTCGCCGACATGACCGAGCTAGCCGCCGCACTTGCGTCGCTGGGCGACCAGCTGACCGAACCCACGCCTCCGGTCCGTCGTTCGCAGCCGCTTCGTCCCACTGGTGACGGTCGTCGTGCCGTTGGAGTCGGCGAGCTCCCTACGCTGCTACCTACCCCCCGGCGTGGACGTCTCCGCTGGTTCGTATTGGCGCTCCTGGTCAGCGGGGTCGCACTCGCCCTGGTGCGCATGCGTGCGGGTCATCCAGAGGACATTCAGACGAACGACCAGACGCGACCATCGCTGGTACCGCGCGATGCTTCAACCCGCGCCGACGACAGCCAGCATCCGATCACCGACGGTCGTGAGATCGAAGTTGCGATTCCGAGCGTCGTGGATGGCGGCCCGCATGGGCCTCGCCGCGCGCCTCGGCGAGACGCCGCGAGTGGCTCCGCGGCTAGCTATCAGGACCCTTGAGCGCGTCAGTCTGGGGCCCTGACCGGGGTTGCTTGAGAAGACTCCGGGTGCCCCGTTCCAGACTCAGCCTCGGAAAGATCTCGGACACGCTCTGAACGCTTCAGACTTCGGACAAATCTCGGACAGGCCGCTGGGGCTCTCAACGGCTGCAAGAATCAACCTCGGCGTGCAGAGATGCACCGGCTCTTTCTATTTGGCGCTGCGGCCCGGTCTCGGCCGTGCCGACAGGCTGCGCCCAGCGGGCATGGTGAAGACGATCGTCACGCCGGCGGCGGGCTCAGAAGAAGTAGCGTGCCTCGAGCTCGAAGCTGAGGAAGCTCGCGCCTTGTTTCCGGTTGCCGTCGGTCGCGAACGTGGCCCCGACGTCGAGCTTGGGGAGCGCGTAGAACCCGCCCAGCGCGATCGGGACGAAGTCGCGGATCAGGAACGCGTTCTGCGTGTTCGCCAGGTTTAGCTGGAGGAGTGTTACCGCGGCAAACGCGTAGACCTGAGGCGTGGCTTGGATCCCGATCCCGACGGGGAGCGCGAAGGCGATCGCGCCCTTGTTGTTGAGGCCGATCACGAGCTGGTAGGGCTGCGGCGGCAGCGCGAACGACAACCGCGACAGCGGGACGGTCCGGTGCGGCAGGCCGGGCACGCCGGTAAACAGCGAGACCTTGGGCGCGAGCCGATACCGCGCCCACGCGCCGAGGTCGAGGGCGGCGTAGGCCGTGGTGGTGGTCTCCATCGTGTTCAGGTCGGTCGACTCGATCGGGTGCACGACGAGCGCGCCGCCGATCGCGATGTCGAGCTGCGCGCCGTGCACCACCTGGTAGACGCCGTGCACCGTGAGCGGACCCTTGACGCTCCCCGGATGGAGCGAGAGTGCGTAGTCACCGCCGATCTCGAGCTTGTCGTTGACGCCGTAGCTCGCCCCGAAGCTCAACCCCTCGGAGACGGACGAGGTCCCGCCGCCCATGCCGTCGGGGAGCGACAGCCGGTTGATCGGCAAGCCCCCGTGCACCTCGCCTTTGCCCTTTGGCATGGTGATCGAGCGATCGTTGATCGGCGGACGTGTCGTGACAGGAGCAGGTGCCGTGGTCGGTTCGGGCGGCGGCGTGGTCACAGGTGGCGTCGCCGGGGGCTCGCTCCCCATGTCGAGCTCGACCTCACTGTCCTTGACGCCCTTCGGGTCCGGGGTGTCCTTCGTACCCTTCGCCTTGCGCTTCGAGCTCGAGGTGGTGCCCTTCTTCTTCTTCTTGGGCGCCGCCGAGCTGGTGGTCCACACCAGCATCAGGCTCGCCGCGATGACCCATGCCCGCGTCATGGCCCCGATCGTAGTGCAGTTCGTGTGCGCGTGTGGCGTGGCGAACGAAGGAACCGCTTCAGGTGTGTCCCGCGCATGTTCTGCACACCGCGCGGGTGGCCTGCCGCGGGATCGGCTACAGGGTGATGTCCACGGCGAAGGTGCCGTCCCCGCTGGCCGCGGTGCCCGTGACGCGTGTCATGCCGGGCACGCGCACCACCTTGCCGCCGCCGGCGTCCATCAGCTTGCCGGTGAAGGTCAGGTTCAAGGTCGCGGTCCCCGCGATGTCGCCGGTCATCGCATAGTCGCCGATCAGCGTCCCGTCGAGAGTGCCGGTCGGGATGCTCTTGAGCTGCATGGTCAGGGCGGGCTGGGTCGCCGCACCGAGCGCCGTGTCGTACACGATGTCGATGTCCGTGGGCTTGCCATCGATGACGACCAGGCCATCGGTGTAAGCGACCATCCCGACCCTGAGCCTCATGCCCTTGTTGTTCGACGAACCCTGATCGACCTGGCCGGTGATCGTGAGCGTTCCTCCGGCGAGGCCAGCGCCGCTCTGGGGCGGAATGTTCGCGCTGGACGCTGCGTTGAAGCCGGCGAACCCGAGGGTGATCGATGCCCCGATCGATTCATCGAGCCCGAAGTAGGCCCGCCGCGCTTCCTCGTCGGAGGAGATGGTGTCGTCGCCTCCACACGCCGCCGCCGTGATCGAGATCAAGACAAGCCATGGGATCAGCTTCATCCCCTCCTAGTGGGCCGGGCACCTCGATCGGTCACCAGAAACTGCTCAGTTGATCGTGGTCACGCCGCCGACCGCGACCCGCGCGGCAAACGCCTGCGCCGTCGGTCTCGGCAGGTTCGTGTTCGAGGTGATCGTCAGGTTGCCCCCGATCTGCTCGAGCTGGTCCATCCCGGCGAAGCTCGACAGCGTGTTGCAGCTCTGCACGGTCAGATCGCCCGAGATGCCCCCGAGCGCGCTGAATCCGCTCAGCGAACCGAGCGTGGTCAGGCCGGTGAGCGCGAGCGAGCCGCCGATCGTGGTCAGCGCGGTGAGATCGATCGTGGTCAGCGCGGGGAGCGTCGACAGCTCCATCGGACCGGTGGCAGCCGTGAAGTGGGGAGCGCTGACCGTCTTCAACACGGGATCCGACTGCATCAAGAACAGGTTCGCGACGACCAGGGATGGGAAGCTGGCGGAGGTCAGGAGCGGATCGTTGTGGAGCTGGATCCCCGAGGTCGTCGTCAGCGACGGAAGCAGCACGGTCGCGAGCTTGTCGTTGCTGTTCGCGATGAGGGTGACGTTCACCTTCTGCAGGCTCGCGAGGCTGATCGCGGGCAGCGCGGCGTTGCCGCTGATGTCCATGATGCCCGCGCTGCGTAGATGATCGAGCGCGGCGAGCGAGACGAGGCTGCGGTTGCCGCGCAGGTAGATGCCGTCGGTCGTGCTCGTCAGGTTCTCGAGGCCGTGCAGGTCGCGCAGGCTCGCGTTGTTCGTGATCGTCAGGTTGTGGGTGATGTCGATCCAGCTCTCGAGGCCCGCGAGGTCGGTCAGGCTGTCGTTGCCCGAGATGATGATGGAAGACACTCCCTGAAGCTTGCCGAGCGCCGAGATGTCGGCGAGGGCGTTGTTGCCCTGCACCGCGTAGATACCGCCGATCGCGGTGATCGTGGCGATGCCGGCGAGCGAGGTCAGCGCGGGGTTGCCGGCCACCGTGATCCCTCCGGTCACCACCTCGAGCGAGAGCGGCGGCAGGTCGGCATCGTCGACACCCGCGATCACGAGGTCGCCATCGATGCAGCCGATCCCATCGAGCTGAGCGAAGTCGGCGCTCTCGAACACGGTGACCACGCCGGAGATCGAGTGGCGATCCTCACAGGTCAGTGGTCGTGCACCGCCGCACACGTAGCTCGTGGCATCGATCTCGCTATCGTCGATCACGCCGTTCTTGTTGTCATCGCGGCCGGTCTGCACGGCGACGCCGCCCTCGGGGCAGTTCGCGCCGGGCGGCTCGGGATCGACGCGGACCAAGGAACCACCACCGGATCCGCAGCCGGCGAGGACAGCGACGAGGAGGGTGGGTTTGTGCATCGCCTGTCGATGATAGTGCATGCCCGTCGACGAGCACACGATGCATTTTGTTATCGTGATCACGTCGTCCCGGGCTCCGGCGAGCGCGGACCGACGGTTCCTTACTTGAGGACCTCGATCGACACGAGCTCGCGGAGGTCGCCGGCTGGGGTCCAGCCCTCGCCCTGCTGCTTGTAGATGCGGAACCGCAGCGACCCCTGGCGGTTGAGCTTCACGAACGGAACGGTCTTGTCGTCGACGTCCTTGTGCTCGATGGTCAGCGTCAGTCCGGCCGCATCGGTGAGGAGCAGCTTCTCGAACGTCGTCACACCCTCGGCGGCGAGCAGCGTGACGAGCCTCCAGCCCTTCGCATCGCCGCTGCCGCCCGGCATCAGCTCGCGCGGGATCGCCAGCAGCTTGTCGCCGGTGAGCACCTGCACGCCCTTCGGCGTCTTGATCGTCAGCTTCAGGTTCTGCGGATCGACCGCGGACCCACCGCCGTGATCATTCTCGCCGCGCCCGCTCTCGCTCAGGAGCTTGACCCGCACCTCGAGCACGCCGTCCTCCTGGAGCGCCGGCTTGCCCTTCTTGCCGAGCTCGACGGGATCGAACATGCCGAACGAGATCGTACCGTCGGGACCAGGGAACAGCGCCGGGATGTAGTCGCGGTGTGACTCGAACGGTTTGTCGAGTGTCGAGAGCTGCGGCTTCGCGTTCTTGATCGCGATCGCTTGCCACTTGCCGAGGCGTCGCGCGCTCTCGGGCAGGAACGAATCGACGCGCGGCCAGGTCGCGACCTGCGCGACCGTGACGGTCGCGACGTCCTTGTCGTCGACGAACATGTGCGTACCGGTGGCGACCGGGGCTGCGGTGGTTGCGGAGCCGCTGCCGGTGGCCACGGGCTCGGAGCTCTTGCTGCCGCATCCGCACAGCGCGAGCGCGACGACAACCGACAAGCGTGTGCGCATCACCAGCGATGTTAGCACGCCCGGTTTGTTACCCGGACTTCGGGCGGGCGCGAGCGTTCCACACACGGAGCGCGAGGAACGAGCCGATCACCGCGACCGGGATCATCGCGTACGGCCAGATCATCCAGTTGTCGATCACCTTCGCGGCAGGATTGGGGCGCGTCGACTCGTCGGCGCAGATGATCAGCTTCTCGGGCAGGTACGCCCCGTAGATGAACGACTGCAGCATCGAGCCGCCGTACACGAAGCCATCGATGATGCCGACCGCGACGCCGGTGTTCTTGCGGCCGCCGAAGTCCGCGCTCGCCGTACCCGAGAGCATGCCGTGCACGCCGATGATCGCCATCGACATGAATGCGATCACCCATGGCACCGCGGTCGTGCCGCCGAACACGAGCAGCGGGACGATCGTGATCGTTCCGGCGAGCATCAGGCCATACAGCACCGCCGCGACGGGCCCGCGGCGTGACTGGAAGATGTGGTCCGAGATCGCGCCGGCGAACATGCCGCCGGTGATGCCCGCGATGCACGACACGACGCCCCAGTTCTCGATGACGAACGAGTGACCGAGGCCGATGCCGGAGCTGAAGTCGCGCCCCCACTGGAGGATCGCCTGCCGGAGGAAGCCCGAGCACAGCTCGATGAACGCGATCGTGAGGATGATCGGGTTCTTGAGCATCCGGATGATCACGCTGACCGCGCGCTCCTTGACGCCGTCGTCGGGGGTACTGGCGTCCCCGAGATCGAAGTCCGTGAGGCCGGCAGTCGAGGGGGTGTCGCGCACGAACATGACGCACAGGACGAAGAACAGGACCAGGATCCCGGCGGGGATGAAGAACACCCACTCGAGCTGCTTGGGCAGCGCGTCGGTGATCATCTTGCCGCCGTCGTACGCGAAGAACAGCCCGAGCGAGATCAGGATGCCAAAGATGCCGCCGAACGTGCCGCGCTCGCGCAGGTGGAACCACGAGCCGTTGACCTTCACGATCGAGACGGCGCCGAAGCTCTGGAAGTACATGTTCCCGCAATACAGGACGAGCATCGTCGTGAACGGCGTGCCGAACAGCGCGCTCTTCGTGTACACGGCGTAGCCCATCATGACGTTGGTCACCGCCGCGCCTCCCGCCGCGAGCAGGATCGTGGTGCGCCCGCCCCAGCGATCGGTCAGCGGTCCATTGAGGAGGAACGCCACGCCGTAGACCGCGGAGCCCCAGCCGAAGATCGTGCCGAACTCTGACTCGGTGAGCCCGCCGACGTACTTGTACTGGTTGAGGTTGTACCGGGCCATGTACAGGAACGAGTACGTGAGGCCGAGGACGAGCCAGTTGAGGGTGCGGCGGCGGCGAAACTCGCGCGAGTGCCCGAGCTCGACGCGGGGGAGCCGCGCGAGGACGACGAAGATGACCACGAGCAAGAGGCCGATCGGCAGCAGCTTCTCGTAGAGCGCGGGCTCCACACGCGGCGCCGACTTCAGCTTGGGTGCGGCGCACACGGCGGCATCAGCGCCATCCGTACCCGCGAACGCGGTCGTCATCAGCGCGAACAGCGCGACCACGACGAGCGTGGTCGTCGTCCACAAGCGCGCCAGGAGGGAGGTCGGCAACCAGGCAGTTATAGTGTCGCGTCCGCACGCTGTCTCGGTCGACGCGCGGGTTATTCTGATTGTCGCGAGAATGACGCCGAGGCGCACCAAACCGCCCTCCCTGGCCGGGAACCGCCGGGAGCTTCTCGATGCCGTCGGCGTCCTGCTCACCCAGGCGCGCAGTGCGCTGTTCATCACCGGGCCCGGGGTGTCCCACGACTCCGGCCTGTCTCACTATCGCGGCATCGCGGGCCTGCGGCGGCGAAAGCCAGAGGACGGGAAGGTGTTCGAGGGCGCGCTGTCGATCGAGATGCTGCGCCGCAAGCCGGAGCTGACCTGGAAGTACCTGCTGCGGATGGAAGAGCAGATCCGCGCCGCGGTGCCGAACCGCACCCACGAGGTCCTGGTCAAGCTCGAGCGTGAGATCAAGCGCACGTCGATCATGACGATCAACATCGATCGCCTGCATCAGCGCGCCGGCTCGCGCAACGTGATCGAGATGCACGGGGCGCTGTTCGATCTGCTGTGCTCGAGCTGCGAGATCTCCACCCGCCACGCCACGTTCGACGCCCTCGACATCCCACCGAAGTGCAAGACCTGCGGCACGGTGCTCCGCCCCGACATGCCGCTGTTCGGCGAGGGGCTGCCCGTGGATCCGTTCACCCGCCTCCAGCAGGAGCTCGACGAGGGCTTCGACATCGTGTTCGCGATCGGCGCGCCCACGATGTATCCCTACCTCGCGCGGCCCGTGTTGCTCGCGCGCGCCGCGGGGATCCCGACGGTCGAGATCGGGCCGCAATCGTCAGAGATCTCGGAGGTTGTCGACTTTCGCTTCAAGGCCACGACCGAAAGCGTGATGGGCGCCGTCTGGGACGTGTACAAGGCGCTCGGCCCGCGCCGCACCCGTCCCCAGTGAGCGCGACGCGAGTTTTCCCGACGACGATCAGCGCAATCTCGACGACGAATGGCGTTCGCTCGAGATGTTTTTTCTGGGGTATCGGATCGCGGAAACTGTAAGCCGCCTCGCGCGCGAGCGGTTCCTTACTCGCGTCTACCGACGAGGATCAGCTCTCCGAAATGCGCCTACGAGCTAACCGCGCGCATTCTGTGGGACAAGTCATACAGCGCCGTGGCAGCCGTCGCTTGTTACCTAGAGCGCCCATGGGACGCATGAACACGATCGCAATGGCGCTGATGTTCGGGCTGGTGGTTGGTGGTTGCGGGACGAGTGGTACCGACCCAGGCGCTGACGATGACGGCTTCTCGGGACCCAACGGTACCGGGGACCCGACCGGACCCGACCCGGACGACGATGGGACGCTTCCGACGTACCCCGCGCAGCACCCGCGCATCTATCTCGGTCCGAACAAGGCCCGCCTCCAGGCGTCGCTGGCAGCCAACACGGCGGCGGCGGTTCGGTTCAAGGCGAAGGTCGATCAGTGGATCTCTGGCTCCGACATCTGGGGCTTCCAGTCGTGGAACGGTGCGCTGATGGGCGCGCTCACGGGCAACACCAGCTACTGCACCAAGGCCGTCGCGGTGGTCGAGACCCAGGTGGTCGCGGCCGAGGCGAAGATCGCGGGCGGGCAGGCCGCGGAGGTCGCGAACGACAGCTACCTGCACATCGGCGAGATGGTGGGTGACCTCGCCCTCGTCTACGACTGGTGCTTCGATCAGGTCAGCCCCGCGCAGCGCGCGCGGTGGATCACCTACGCGAACACGGCGATCGGCAACGTGTGGGCTCCGACCACGGCGAAGTGGGGCGCCACCACGATCCCGTGGAGCGGCTGGTCCACGAACAACCCGTCGAACAACTACTACTACTCGTTCATGCGGGCGACGATGCTCGTCGGTCTCGCGACGAAGGGCGAGAACCCGAAGGCGGACGAGTGGATCGCGCAGTTCCGCGATACCAAGATCCTGGGGCAGCTCGTGCCCACGTTCTCGGCCGACCTCGTCGGCGGCGGCTCGCGCGAGGGCACCGGCTATGGCGTCGCGATGCGGAACCTGTTCGAGCTCTACGACTTCTGGACCGCGACGACCGGCGAGAAGCTGCACACCAAGACGAAGCACGCGCGCACCTCGATGACGGCGTTCATGCACCAGACGCTGCCGACGTTCGATCGCGTGGCGCCGACGGGTGACCAGTCGCGCGACTCCACGGCGTCGTTCTTCGACTACCACCGTGCGTACCTGCAGGAGCTGGTCGCGCTCTACCCGAACGACCCGCTCGCCGGCAAGGCAAAGCAGCTGCTCTCGAGCTCCACGGTGCCGGCGATGACGCAGTCGTTCATGCTCGCGTACGACTTCCTCTACGACATGGATGACGTCACCACGACGTCCCTCGATGGCACGAACACCGCGTACTACGCTCCGGGCATCGGCGAGCTCTACGCGCGCTCCGGGTGGGATCGCCACGCCACGTGGGTCAACATGATCGCCGGTCCGTACACCGAGTCGCACGCCCACCAGGACCAGGGTTCGCTGATGATCTACAAGGATGGCTGGCTCGCGTACGACCCCGTCGTCGATTCGCACTCGGGCCTCGATCAGAACGTGACCACGCACGGCCTCGTGCGCATCGACGCGAGTGGCACGCCGGTGCGCCAGGTCGCCTCGACGGTGTCCAGCGTGAAGGGCCTGCACAAGGGCGCGGACTGGGTCTACGCCGCGGCCGATCTGACGCCCGCGTACAACAACCACGCGGCCGTCCAGCAGGTCCACCGCGAGATCCTCTACCTGCAGCCGAACACCATCGTGGTCTACGACCGCGTGCAGGGCGGCTCGTCGCAGACCTGGCAGCTGGCCGTACCGACCCAGCCCTCGATCAGCGGCAACACCGCGACGGTGTCCGCCGCGGGCCACCAGCTCATCGTGACGAAGCTCGGCGCGGGCACGATGTCGGCGTACGACTACCGCGCGAACAGCGACTTCTCGGGAGGCTTCCGCCTCGATCAGACGCAGCCCGGTGGTAACCAGCGCTACCTCAACGTGCTCTCGATCGATGGCTCGGCGTCGAGCATCGCCGCCCAGGGTGACTCGGCTGTCTCGCTGCACCTCGCAGATGGGCGCAACGTCACGGTGGCGTTCGACCACGACAACATCGGCGCGACGCTCACCATCGACGGGGTGGCGACGACGCTCGGCGCTGGGCTCGACGATCTTTCCCTGTAGGGTGTAGGCTCGACCGAGGCGATGCCTCGGTGGTTGATCACGACGGTGCGGCTCACGGTGATCGTCGCCGGTGTGTCGATCTCGAGCTCGCTCGGTCTTCTCGTGTTCCGGCAGTTCGCTCCGATGGCGGAGCTGCGCGCTTCGAGCGGCGAGCTCGGGAACTACCTGCAGACGGTCGGTGGCATCTACGCGGTGCTGCTCGCGTTCGTGGTCTACGTGGTGTGGAACCAGTACGACCAGGCGCGCGGGCACATCGACCGCGAGTCGGCCGCGCTGATCGATCTGCATCGCACCGCGAGCGGATTGCCGACCGGCACGCGTGACGAGATCCAGGCCGGGTTGCGCGCATACGTCGACGCTCTGCTCCGCGACGAGTGGACCGCGATGCAACGCCACGACGAGGCCACGATCACCCGCGTCGGAGAGCGGCTCGACCGGGTGTGGATCGCGATCCACAGGTGCCTGCCGATCAACGAGTGCCAGCACACGATCTACAGCGAGGTCCTGTCGCGATTCAACGACCTGACGGACGTGCGAACGAGCCGGCTGACCTCGTCGCGCCAGCGCATCCCGCTGCCGATGAAGATCCTGCTCTACGCCGGCGCACTGATCATGATCGGGTCGATCTACCTGATGGTGATCGAGCCAGCGTGGGTCCACGTGTTTGCGACGGCTGCGCTGTCGGGCGCGATCGCGCACATCCTGTTCCTGATCGGCGACCTCGACGATCCGTTCAGCGGCCGCTACACGGTGGCGCGCGAACCGTACGAACGCGCACTCGCGGCATTCGAGCGCGACACGCACCTCGTCGACGCGGTCGACGTGTG
>JAYVLW010000010.1:0-3608 GCA_043759315.1 Myxococcales bacterium | reverse complement strand
CGAAGGCGAAGCTGCTCACCGACAGCGCGAACCGCATCACGTTCAAGGACGTCGCCGGTGTCGAGGAGGCCAAGGACGAGGTCGAAGAGATCATCGCCTTCCTCAAGGACCCCAAGAAGTTCACCAAGCTCGGCGGGCGCATCCCGAAGGGCGTGTTGATGATGGGGCCGCCGGGCACTGGCAAGACGCTGCTCGCGCGCGCGATCGCGGGTGAGGCGGGAGTCCCGTTCTTCTCGATCAGCGGCTCCGACTTCGTCGAGATGTTCGTCGGCGTCGGTGCCAGCCGCGTCCGCGACCTGTTCGAGCAGGGCAAGAAGAACGCCCCGTGCATCATCTTCATCGACGAGATCGACGCGGTCGGTCGTCACCGCGGCGCCGGCCTGGGTGGTGGTCACGACGAGCGCGAGCAGACGTTGAACCAGCTCCTCGTCGAGATGGACGGCTTCGAGTCGAACGATGGCGTGATCATCATCGCCGCCACCAACCGGCCCGACGTCCTGGACCCCGCGCTGCTGCGCCCGGGTCGGTTCGATCGTCGCATCATCGTGCCCCGGCCCGATGTGCGCGGCCGCATGGGAATCCTCGCGGTCCACACCCGCAAGGTCCCGGTCCACAACGTCGATCTGGAAGTCATCGCGCGCGGCACCCCCGGGTTCTCCGGCGCTGACCTCGAGTTCCTTGTCAACGAGGCCGCGCTGATCGCCGCCCGTCGCGACAAGGACAAGGTCGAGATGGAGGACTTCGAGGAGGCCAAGGACAAGGTCCTGATGGGCACCGAGCGCCGTTCGATGATCATCTCCGACAAGGAGAAGCGCACCACGGCCGTCCACGAGGCCGGTCACGCGCTCGTCGCCCGGTACGTCGCGGGCGCCACCGGCGAGCAGGCGGATCCGGTCCACAAGGTCACGATCATCCCGCGTGGTCGCGCCCTGGGTCTCACCCAGCAGCTACCTCCCGAGGATCGCCTCAGCATGACCGCCGAGTTCGCGACCAACCAGATCGCGATCCTGATGGGCGGCCGCGTGGCAGAGGAGATCGTGTTCGCCCACAAGACCACCGGCGCCGGCAACGACATCGAGCGTGCCACCGAGCTCGCCCGGTCGATGGTCACCGAGTGGGGCATGAGCGAGGAGTTCGGTCCCCTCAACTTCTCGCCGGGCAAGCACGAGGTGTTCCTCGGCCGGGACTTCGGCAACGGAACCACGCTGTCCGAAGATACGGCGCGGCGCATCGACGCCGAGATCCGCCGGATCGTGACCGGGCAGTACACCCGGGCCACCGAGATCCTGACCAAGCACCGCGCCGAGCTCGAGCTGGTCTCCGAGGCGCTCATGGAATACGAGACCCTCGACGGCGTCGACATCGACGTCCTGCTGCGCGGCGACAAGATCGAGCGACCGATCTCCGCGGCGGCCAAGAAGCGCCTCGAAGCGGCGACCGCCACGTCAGACGCCGAGGATCGCGCGAAGCGCCCGTCGATCCTGCCGCCGCTCGGCAAGAACACCCCGACTCCCGAACCGGCCTGAGCCGCGGGACGTACTCGGCGGATGCGGCCAGCGTCGTCGAGCGGTCTCCCGACCAGGGTCATCCTGGTCATGGGTGTGGTCAACGTCACACCGGATTCGTTCTCGGATGGTGGCGAGTACCTCGCGCCCGACAAGGCGATCGCCCATGGCCTCGAGCTGTGCGCGCAGGGCGCCGACCTGATCGACGTCGGGGGTGAGGCCACGAACCCGCACGCCGCGCCGGTGCCGCTGGAGGGCGAGCTCGAGCGAGTGCTGCCGGTGATCCGCGGCCTGGTCGCGGGCGGTGCGAAGGTCTCGATCGACACGACGAAGGCCGCCGTCGCGCGTGCGGCCGTGGAGGCGGGTGCGTCGCTGGTGAACGACGTCTCTGGTGGCCTGTTCGATCCCGAGATGCCGGCGACCATGGCAGCGCTCGCTGCGCGCGGCGAGGTCACCTACATCGCGGGTCACCTCCGCGGGCGGTCGCTCGCCGAGGTGTTCGCCGCCGAGGGCGCGATCGGCTGGCGCCGCGTCGCGGCCGAGCTCGCCGATCGCCTGGCGGCCTTCCCTCCCTCGGTCAGCGAGCACGCCTGGGTCGACCCCGGGCTCGGCTTCGGCAAGGGGAGTGACCCGGAGGGCAACCTCGAGCTGATCCGTCACGCCGGCGACATCGGTCGCGAGGTGGGACGGCCGGTCGTGGTCGGGCCGAGCCGGAAGCGGTTCCTCCGCAAGCTGCTGCCGGAAGGAGCCAGGGCGGACCCGCTCGCGCTCGATGTCGCCTCGGTCGCGGCGTGTCTCGGAGCCGTGCGTGCCGGCGCCCTGGTTGTTCGAGCGCACAACGTTGCGTTGCTCCGAGCGGCTCTCGCGGTGTACACCAAATTGTAGGGCGTCGCGATCCAGGGCTACTTGGGGCGACGTGCCGGTAAGCCCAGGCCATGACCACGCTCAAGGCGTTCTTCTCGTCCCTGTCGTTCGGCGTCGTCGCCACGACGGTCATCGACGTCGCGCTGGTCTACTACCTGATCTATCGCCTGCTGCTCACGATCCGTGGCACGCGCGCCGCCCAGATGGTGGTCGGGATCGTGCTCGTGGGTGCGGCGTTCTTCGTCGCCGAGCGCATCGAGCTGTCCACCGTCTCCTGGCTGCTCGATAACTTCATCTCCTACTTCATCATCCTGATCATCGTCGTGTTCCAGGCGGATATCCGCCGCGCGCTCGGCAAGCTCGGCCAGAGCATGATGCCGTGGGGCCGCAAGCAGGAGACCAGCCACATCGTGGACGAGGTGGTCGCGGCGGTCGCCCAGCTCGCGCGCGCGCGGATGGGGGCGATCGTCGTGTTCGAGCGCGATGCCGCACTCGAGGAGTTCGTCGACGATGCGACCCGCGTGGACGGCGTGCTGACCCGCCAGCTCCTGGTCGCGCTGTTCGTCCCCGTGCGTGACAACGAGCTGCACGACGGCGCCGTGGTGATCGGCAAGAACCACCGGATCGACCTCGCGCGCGCGCTGCTCCCGCTCTCGAAGGCGACCGACCTCGGCCCCGAGTTCGGCACCCGCCACCGCGCCGCACTCGGCATCACCGAGGACACCGATGCCGTCGTGGTGGTGGTCTCCGAGGAGCGCGGCGAGATCTCGCTGTGCTTCAAGGGCTCGATCGCGCGCGACCTCGAACCCGTGATCCTGCGGCGCGCGCTCGTCGGTCTGTTCGCCGGCGGGCACGCCACCGACGTGATGGCCGAGGAGGCCGAGGCCGCCGCCGAGGTGGGCAAGGCGCTGGCGAGCATCGCCGAGCCGCGCATGGACCAGACCCCCGCGAACACGCCCGCGGAGGCTGCCCCGTGAGGCCGCGCAGCCAGACCATCGGCACCCTCGGACGTTCGCCCGCGCGGTCCGTCCAGCGGCCCCCATCGATCCAGCCCGATCTACCGACGCCCCCGCCGGGAAGTGACAAGGGCGCGGTCCGACGCTGGCTGCACGGTGCGTTCGCCGAGAACCTCGGCCTCAAGTTCCTGTCGATGGTGCTCGCGGTGACCGTGTTCCTGCTCGTCAACGACGACAAGGCGCGCGAGATCACGGTGCGCGTACCGGTCGCCTACCTGCTGCC
>JAYVLW010000009.1:0-10179 GCA_043759315.1 Myxococcales bacterium | reverse complement strand
GTAGCAGGGGTTCGCCACCGCGGTCAGGCTCACCGGCTGGTCGACGCGGATCGCACGGATCGCCTTCTCCGGCACCGACAGCTCGATCTTGAGCGGCGTGTCATCGACCAGCGTGAACAGCGGGCGGCCCGGGGCCACCCACTCGCCCGGCGTGACGTTCTTGTCGGCGACCATGCCGTCGAACGGCGCGCGGACGAGACCGTCGGACACCGACTTCGCGATCATCTCGGTCCGCGCCTGCGCGGCCGCCACCTGCTGCACGGCGCCGGTGCACGCCGCCATCTGCCGGTCGTACTCGCTGCGCGTGATCGCGCCCTTGTCGAGCAGCGACTGGACTCGCTTGCACTCACCTTCCGCGAGCTCCTTCTGCGAGCGCGCGGCCGCGAGGTTCGCCTGCGCCTCGCGCGACGACAGCGCGGCGCTCCGCACGTCGAGACGCACCACAGGATCGCCCATCTTCACGCGCTGACCGCGCTCGATCATCACGGCGATGACCTTGCCTTGCGTGTCGGCGGTGACCTCCGAGCGCTGGTCGGCGGCGATCATGCCGGTGAGCGTCAGGAGCTCCGGGGAAGGCGCCTCCGTCGCGGCGATCGTCTCGACCTTCACCGGCGGGGCCGGCGGGGCCCGATCCGCCGTGTCGGCGCCCTTCTTGTTGCAGGCGATCAGCGTGGCCAGGGCCAGGACTACAGAGGCTCGCATGGGCCCCTCCGATGCACGGGCCCTGCCATCAGGTTGCTCCCTGGGCCCAACAAGTTAGGCCCGCGATCGCGCCGGGCCTGTATCGCAAACCGACAGGTGTCGGGTGTGGGCCCGACGATCCTGAGTCATTACTTCGCGTCGTTACCGAGCGCGTGGGCGAGCTGGGTCATGGCAACTCGGAGATCGACCTTCGCGTTCAGCGACGCGATCCGGGCGCGCGTCAGGTCGGTCTCGGCGTCGACGAGCTCGACCGCCGTGGCGCGCTCGGCGTTGAGCAGCTCGCGTCGCACGCGATAACCCTCCTCCGCCGCCGCGAGGCCGGTCTGCGAGGTCGAGAGCGAGGCCTGGGCAATCTCCACCGCCTGCTGCGCCGCGAGCACCTGGATGCGAGTGCCGCGCTCGAGGTTCTCGCGATCCGCGCGCAGCTCGTTGGTCTCGCCGCGGAGCCGTCGATCCGTGGTGTTGGTGATCAGCACGTCGTTGAGCGCCCACGTCACCTGCGCACCGACGGACCAGGTGAAGCTGAACTTGTCCTCCTGTGGGAACACGCGCTGGTTCGGGTTCGTGTACTCCGCTGCGGCAAACGCCGACAGCCGCGGATACCTGCCCGCCTGCTCGGAGGCGCGCTGCTTCTCCTTCGCCTGGATGCCCGTGTCGAGGACCTTGAAGTCGAGGCGCTGGTGCTTTGCCGTGTCCATCAGCGCATCGAGCTGCGCCGCGTCCGGGGCCGCGAGCGTGACGCGAATGTCCTCGCCGATGGTGAGTGCCTGGTCCCCTGGCGCACCGATGATCAGGCGGAGCTGCTCCTCGCGGAGCGCCGCGAGGTGCGTCAGCTGGATCACGGCCTGATCCGCCTGCGCCGCGTTGGACTCGACGCGCATCAGGTCGGCGCGCGACAACCGCTGGACCTCGGCGAGGGCGCGCACCTGCTTCAACGTGCTCTGCACCTGCGCCAGCTGGCGCTGGGCGATCAGCACTTGCAGCTTCGAGCGGACCCACTCGTAATATGCGATCCGCGCTTCCTGGCCGGCGTTGATCTCGCTCGAGCGGCGGCTCACCCGCGCCACCTCCTCGGCGAGGCGCGCGGCGTCGATCAGCTTCGGATAGCGCACGAAGTAGTCGGAGACCGCGATCCCGAGCTGGCCTTGCACCGTGAAGACGTTCTTCAGCGATTCGAATTTCGGGGTCGCCGGATTTCCGGGATCACCGAAGTACACCGGATCGAGCGGCGACAGGCGCGTGTACGCGGCCTTCGCGCTGACCTGTGGAACGCGCACCAGCTCGGCCGCCTCGGCCTGTGCGATCGCGACCTCGATCTCCGCGACGCTGCGCCGCACCGATGGCGAGGCCTTCACGGCCTGACCCGCAGCCTGATCGGACGTCAGACCGCCGGCGGTGAACAGAGCATCGAGCTCCTTGTCGAACGACGCCATGTCATCCGGGGTCGCGGACTTCGCAGGGGCCGGCGCAGGCGCCTGCTTGGCGGGCTGAGCCAGCACCGGCGCGGAGGCGAGCAGGAGAAGTGCGAGCGTGGTTCGCAGGGTCATGCGGCCGACCAAAGCACCAGGCGTGCCACGGCGCCAGACCTGCGGACCGCCACGTGAGAGAGGTGATCTGTCGGTCCCCTGTACACGTGCGAGTCACGAAACGTGACAGCGGCGGTCACGTTTCAATCGCGAGGTCTGCAACCGAGCGTTCGGGCTACAGTTGCGGTATGGGGTCCCAGGAATCGAGTCCGACATGAGCGCTGGCACGCCAATGGCAGCGGTGGCGACCGTGCCTCCTGATCTCGTCTCGCGCTCCGCCGCCTGTGATGCGGTGTGGCGCGACCACCGGAATCAGTTCTTCCTGGAAGAGGCACGCAAGACCACCCGTCTGACCATCGGCCTGGGCATGGTCGTCCAGATCGCCTTGTTCGGACTGTTCCTCCACGCGGGCTATCCGTCGTGGCGGATCGGCGCGATGGCCGCGCTCTACGGGATGTTCGCGCTCGCCCACAAGGTGATCATCCGGCCGGTGCGCGAGGCCGGTCGCGTCGAGACCGCGTTCATCTACATGGGGGTGGTCGCGCAGCTGCTCGTCGTCGGCTCGGCGTCGCTCTCGGGTGGAATCTTCTCTCCCTTCCTCCCGAGCCTCGTGCTGCCGTCGATCGTGTCGTTGTTGTTCTTCGGTCCGTACCCCGTCGCACGTTGGACCGCGCTGGCGAACGCACTCATGATCCTCGGGATGGCGGTGTTGCCGCGTTCGATCGTGGGGCCGTCCCTTCCCGCGGACCACTACACGAGCGTCGTCTTGGTCGTGATCATCTGGAACCTGTTCATGCTGCACCTGATGGTCGGCAAGCTGACCGCGATGTCGAACCGCGCCGGTGATTCGATGGCGTTCCTTCGCGAGGAGCGCGTCACCGAGGCGATCGCGCAGCTCCGCCGCCTCCAGTCGGTCGGTGCGAAGGTCGCGCACGAGCTGAAGAACCCACTCGCCTCGATCAAGGGCCTGTGTCAGCTCGTCGCTCGCACGCCCGAGAGCGAGCGCACGCAAGAGCGGCTCGCGGTCGTCGCGTCCGAGATCTCCCGGATGGAGACCATCCTCCACGAGTACCTCTCGTTCTCCCGCCCACTCGAGGATCTCAAGGCGGAGACCCTCGACCTCAGCATCCTCGCGCGCGACGTTCTCGACGTCCTCGCCGGCCGCGCCGATCAGGCCAGCGTGACGCTCGAGCTCGAAGGTGCGCCGAGCCCCGTCCAGGGCGATCCGCGCCGGCTCAAGGAAGCGCTCATCAACCTCGTGTCCAACGCGATCGAGGCCACGCCCACCGGCGGCCGCGTCGTGCTCCGCGTGCGCGCGAACACCGGGGGAGTCACCCTCGAGGTCCGCGATACCGGCCGCGGCATCTCCGCCGACGACCTCGAGCGGCTCGGCACCTCGTTCTTCACCACGCGCCCGAACGGCACCGGCCTCGGCGTCGTGCTCGCGCAGGGCGTGATCACCCAGCACGGCGGCACCCTCGAATACCAGAGCACCGTCGGCCACGGCACCACGGCCACCATCCACTTCCCGGCCCCCGGCGGCGCTCCAGCGACCGTCGCCGAGCCCGCACCGCGCGCGGCGATGGTCGAGGCGCGCGCGTGAGCAGTGTCCTCCTCGTCGACGACGAACCCGGCGTGCTGTTCACGCTGAGCGAGGTCCTCACCGAGCGGGGTCACCGCGTGCTCACCGCGCGCTCCGCCACCGAAGCCCTCTCGAAGGTCGACGATGCGGACGCGGTCCTCACAGATCTCTCGATGCCGGGGATGGACGGCCTCGAGCTGATGCAGCAGATCGTGCAACGCGATGCCACGCTGCCGGTCATTCTCCTCACCGCGCACGGTAGCGAGCGGGTCGCCGTCGCGGCGATGAAGCAAGGCGCCTATCACTACCTCGCGAAGCCGTTCGACATCGACGAGGTCGCCGTGGTGATCGAGCGCGCCGTCGAGGCCCGCCGCCTCCGCATCGATAACCGGCGGATGTCGGCCGAGCAGACCCTCGGTCGGCGGATCATCGGAGCCAGCCGCCCGATGCGTCGCCTGCTCGAGGCCACGAGCCGCGTCGCGACCCGCGACGTCACCGTGCTCGTGCGCGGCGAGACCGGCACCGGCAAGGAGTTCGTGGCCGAGCTGCTCCACGCGCAGTCCCTGCGCTCGAAGCACCCACTGGTGCGGTTCAACTGCGCCGCCCTCCCCGCCGAGCTCGCCGACGCCGAGCTGTTCGGCCACGTCAAGGGCGCGTTCACGGGCGCGACCGCCACCCGCCCGGGCTACTTCGCGCAGGCCGACGGCGGCACCCTGATCCTCGACGAGATCGGGGAGCTCCCGCTGACCATCCAGGCCAAGCTTCTCCGCGTCCTCCAGGAGGGCGAGATCCAGCCCGTCGGCTCGGGCCGGATCGAGAAGGTCAACGTGCGCGTCGTCGCGTCGACGAACCGCGACCTCGCGAGCGAGGCCAAGACCGGCGTGTTCCGCGAGGATCTCTACTACCGGCTCGCCGTCGTCGAGCTGATCGTACCGCCGCTCCGCGATCGCAAGGACGACATCCCCGAGCTCGCCGCCGAGTTCGCGCGACGCTACGGTGAGCGGTTCGGCCTCGGCAAGGTCGTCCTCGAGCCGGCGCTCGTCGATGCGCTGGCCAAGGAGGACTGGCCCGGGAACGTGCGCCAGCTCGAGAACACCATCGCGCGTCTCGCCGCCCTCTCGAGCGGCGGCATCATCGGCCTCGCGGACTACGAGGCTGCCTCCGGCACCACACCCGCGACCTCGCAGGACGCCATGCCCACCGCCGAGGGTCACGAGCACGATGAGTCCCCGGCGCCCGATGCGCGCAACGGCCCGTCGCTCAAGGAGCAGGTCGAAGCGTTCGAGCGCGGCCTCGTCGCGCGCGCGCTCGACGCGACGGGCCGAAACCAATCCGAGGCTGCACGTCGGCTCGGCGTCAGCCGGGTCACGCTGATCGACAAGATGAAGAAGTACAACCTGAACAAGAACGCCAGGTAGCAGCACTGCGAAGCCGGTGTTGACACTCCCGGGTCGACGCGGCAGGCTCCCCGCCGATGCACCGCTTCCTCATCGCCGCGCTCCTCGCCACTCCGCTGTCGATCGCCGCGTGTGACAAGGGTCCAACGAAGTCGACCGAGAGCGCGCCCGCGATGGCGTCCGCGACAGCCCCGACCGCGGCCGCCGCGGCGAAGAGCGTGGTCTCGGGCCAGAGCTTTGGCGCCGGCGTGACGCTCGCCGAGACGGCTTCGATCGACGCGATCCTCGCGGACCCGGTGGCGTTCAAGGGCAAGACCGTTCGCGTGGAGGGCATGGTCCTCGACGTGTGCCCGAAGCGCGGCTGCTGGATGGAGCTCGCGGGCAAGGAGCCCGGGCACAAGCTCAAGTTCAAGGTCGCCGATGGCGACATGGTGTTCCCGCCGGAGTCCAAGGGCAAGATGGCGGTCGCGCAGGGCGCGATCGCGGTGAACGAGCTCTCCCTGCAAGATTCGAAGGCCCAGGCGGAGTACGAGGCGAAGGAGTACGGCAAGACGTACGACCCCGCCAGCATCACCAAGCCCATGGTGGTCGTCAGGCTCGACGGCACCGGCGCCGTGTTCCGCGACGCGAACTGAGCCGTGAAGTGGCGAAGGTGGTTCCGCGCGTTCCACCGCGACATCGGCTACGTCGTGGTCGCGCTGACGATCGCGTATGCCCTCTCGGGTCTCGCGGTCAACCACATCGACGACTGGAACCCGAACTACGCGTACGACGATCGCTCGATCGAGCTCGGCCCGCTGCCCGCCGGTTCCCTCGCCGAGCGTGAGGCGAGCGTCGTCGCGGCCCTCGGCCTGGCGCCCGGCGAGGTGCGCGGCCACTTCCTGGAGAGCGAGCACGACTTCCGCGTGTTCCTCGTGGAGGGCCAGGAGGTCCGTCTCGATCCCGCGACGGGCAAGGGAACGCACAAGCGGATCACGCGGCGCGCCGTGCTGTTCGAAGTCAACGCGCTCCACCTCAACAACCTCAAGGGCGCGTGGACCTACGTCGCCGACGCGTTCGCGGTCTGCTTGCTCGTCCTCGCGCTCACCGGCGTGTCGATGATGAAGGGTAACCGCGGCTTCCTCGGGCGCGGCAAGTACTTCGTCGGTGCAGGTCTCGCGGTGCCCGTCGTGGCGATCATCTACATGTACAGTGGGTAGACTCACGCATGCGGTCTCCGATCCTCGCGTTCCTCACGGCAGCAGCGTGCGGCCAGCCCACGGCGCCGGCGGTGCCACCGCGCAACGTGGCCACGCCCGGCGTCGTCGTGACGATCGCGCGCGACGAGCCACTCGGCTGGCTCGGCCTCGGTCTCGAGCGCACGCGCGACGGCGGCTCGTGGATCCCCGCCGCGTCACAGTTCGGCGCGCTGACGCTCACCGATGATCCGCTGCCGGCGAAGGTCACCGTGATCGGCGTCTCGGGATCGCCGCAGCTGCTGACCGTCGCCGACTCCGTCGCCATCAAGTACGGCTGTGACGAGAACACCCTCGGCGTGCATCCCCTCGTGGGCCCTCGCCTACCGCCCGGCGCCGCGTGGGTGCTGCCCCCCACCGCGCCGGCGAGCTGGACGCCGGCCGCGATCGAGGTCCGCTCCACGCACGCCGACCCCACCCGCCACAGCTACGCCGCCGGCTCGCTCACCTTCGAGCTGACGCGCAAGACCGACGCGCGCGGCCGTCTCCAGATCTTCCGCGACGGCCGCCAGCTCCACGACGCCACGTTCGAGCGCGGAGACATGGATGGCGCCGACACCGCGCCGATCGATCTCGGCGAAGGCGGTCCCGGGGTCCCTCAGCCGATCGCCGTGTGGTCGATCGCGCCGTCGGGCCCGTTCCTCGTCGTGATGCTCCACCCCGGCTACGAAGGCGTGACGCTCGAGCCGGTCCTCGTCGAGGACACGGGAGCGCGCGTGCTCGAGGGCATGTCGATGTACCTCTACTCCTGCGCCTTCTAGCTTCGCGGCCAGCGCGCGAGCTGCGGCAGCACGCGCACCAGCGCCCGCGCGCGATCGGGGTTGTGCTTGAAGTACGGCGTGGTGAACGTGGGCAGCACGCGGTTCGCGAGCGCGTGCCCGCGGCTCAGATCGGCGATCCCGTATGTGCGGTGCTCCGCTGCTGCGATCCGCTGCGCCCCCGCGAACCCCGTCGCGATCGCGATCGCCATCTGGCCGAGCGCGAACAGCGGGCGATCGTCGGGGAGACCGAGGCGTCCGTAGAACACCTGCGACATCGACGTGCGCAGTGCCCCGGCGATGTCATCGGCGCCGGCGACGGCAGCCTCCACCTCGTGATCGATCAGGGCATCGTGGCCCGCACACGCGAGCGCGCGGCGGTGCAGGTGCTCGAGGACCGGCAGGAGCTCCCGGGCGAGCGGCGCCATGTTGCGATCGTCGTTCTCGATCCCGTCCACCGCGCCGAGGAACCCGGTGATCTCTCCGACGAG
The DNA here is from genome assembly GCA_043759315.1 of Myxococcales bacterium. Lineage (GTDB taxonomy): Bacteria > Myxococcota_A > Polyangia > Haliangiales > Haliangiaceae > JABFXX01. The sequence continues at coordinate 2,488 of JAYVLW010000009.1, read as the reverse complement.
CTGCGCGAACATGTCGACGACGAGGACCCAGTCCGCGGGCCCCTCCGGTGCGCGCGGTGCGATCTCGTCACGCCAGCGCGCGAGCACGGGCGCCGGGTCCGCACCGAGCGGGAGGCTGCGGGCCGCAGCGACGAACGCGTCCAGCACGTCGAGCCCGCGCGCGAGCTGCTCGAACGGTGCACCGCGCGACACCGTCTCGCGGAGCGCTGCCTCGAGGTAGAGGAAGTGCGAGTAGTCGACCGGCGTGTCCTCGCGGACGAACACGATCGGATGGAACAGCGTCGTCGGGCCCGTCGACTTCGGACGCAGCAGGCGGGCGCTCTCGACGAGCGTTTCGCCCCTACCCTGGCTCACGAAGTGACTCGCACAGTGCTGGTTGTTGTAGAGCCGCTCGCCCTCGAACGTTGGCTGAACGCCGATCGGATAGAACTTGCACGTCAGCGGCTTCACCTCTTCGCCGAAGTGCGCGTGAATCCCGCAGTGCCCGTTCGGCCGCAGGAACACGCAGCGCGCGCTCACGGTGTTCAGGTAGAGCTTGTCGTCGCGTTGCACGAACAGCGCGCCCTCCGGCAGATCGGGCATCGCCTCGCGCAGCGGCAGCGCGGCGATCGCGGCTTGCTCCTCCGCGGACACGGGTCCGAGCCGATAGCTCCGGCAGCACAGCCCCGACGCCTGACACGCAAACCGTGTCTCGGGCAGCGACAGGTACTCGAGCTGCACCTCGCCGCGCCAGATCGCCGCGATCCGGTCGCGCACACCATCGCCGATGCCCTCGATCAGGTGCAGCAGCGTGAAGCTGCGCAGGGTGTCCTCGATGTTCACGCGCGCGATGCCCGCTGCGAGTAACTCCGACACGATGCCGTTGGCATCGCGCGTGCCATCGAGCTTGTCCACCATCGCGATCCCGGTCGGGCCGAGCGTCACCGTGCGCGTGAGCAACGGATCCTTGATCGCGCTCGCATCGGCACCGAGCTCGACGACAAGCTCGCGGCGCAGGCGCAGGGTTTGCTCCATGCCCTGCTAAGGTAACACTCGATGACGACGATCCCCGACACCCTCGCGCTCGCGCCCTCGGCGATCGTGGTCGCGCATCGTCACCTCGATGGATGGAGCTCCAGTCCCACCGAGCTGTTCGACTGGCTCCGCGGACGCGTCTCGGCGCGCTCCCTCCAGACCATCGCGACGGCTGATCACATCGACCACGACAAGCACCTCGAGGCCGTCACCGAGATCGCTCGGACCGGCCTCATCCCGCAGCCGCTCGCGTGGCACCCGCGCGAGACCCTCGAGCTCACGCGCTGGGCCAAGGGCACCGAGGTCGATCACCTCGCGCGCGCCTTCGCGTGCACCGTGCTCCTCATCGACGCCGCGGGCCCGACCTACCGCGATGGCCACGAGCAGACCATCCCGGTCCTGATCGAGAGCTGCCTCGAGCTCGGCGCCGAAACCCTCGCGCCGCTCGTCTGCCTCCTCGCCACCGTCGCGGAGGCCTACGAGGCCTGCTACACCGAGATGCCGTTCACCCTCCTCGGCCTTCTCCTCGCCGGCGCCGCGCTCGACGCCAACGATCCGCGTCTCGCCTCCCTCGCCCATCGGCTGATCGCCCACGAAGAGGCGAGCGATGATGTGATGGTCGATCCCGCGTCGTGGCTCCTCGGCCGCACGCGGTTCGACGCGCGGCACAAGCTCTGGCGCTCCCTCGCGGCCCAGCTCCTCGTCGGCCCGCAGCACCTCGTCACGATCAACGAGCGCCTGCGCCGGTAAGCCTGTCGGGGCATAGCGACCGTTCCGCCACCATCCAGGGGACCGCACCGATCGAAGCGCAATTTGCGCCAGCTGCACCCGCGATCGATGAGCTGGTACACTACCTGCGTGTCGGCGATCGTGGACCTGTTGCGCGACTACCTCGGCGGCAGACCGGACCAGCTCGTCGCGGCATACCTGTTCGGGAGCCAGGCTCGCGGCACTGCGGGGCCGCACAGCGACATCGATCTGGGCTTGCTGATGCGAGCATCTCCGCCGCGCACACTCCTCGGCCAGCCGTTCGCGCTTGCCGAGGATCTCACTGCCCTGACGAACCACCCCGTGGAGATCGTGGTGCTCAACGATGCGCCGGTCGACCTGGTCCACCGGGTGCTGCGAGACGGAGTGCTCGTGGTCGATCGCGATCCGAGCGCGAGGATCCGATTCGAGGTCGCGTCCCGGAATGCGTACTTCGATCTGAAGCCGTTCCTCGATCGCTATCGGCGGACCGGGTGACGGACGAGGCGCTCCTCGCCAAGCGGTTGGCGTTCATCGAGACCTGCGTCCACGAGCTGCAGACCCTCGCGCGCGTCGATCGCATCGAACATGACGTCCGAGAAGCTCGATTCGTCGAACACACGCTCCAGCTCGCGATCCAGGCCGCACTCGACGTCGCTTCGCACATCGTCTCGGACCGGCGACTCGGTGAGCCAGCGACGAACCAGCAGCTATTCACGTTGCTCGT
>JAYVLW010000008.1:0-4116 GCA_043759315.1 Myxococcales bacterium | reverse complement strand
TACTTCTTGTTCTTGGCGCGGTACTCGTCGCGGAACTTGATCACCGTGTCGAGGTCGTCCTGCGAGTAGACCTTGCCGACGAGGGCCTTGCGGACCTCTTCGGAGTTCTTCGTGAAGTCATCGACCATCGCGGTCGGGGTCTGGACGACCGTGATGCCCTTCTTGACCATCGTGGCCTTCGCGTCCTCGTTGGCCTTGCGGATGACCTTGCGGAGCTTCTTGGAGCTCGCCTTGCTGATCTCCTCGACGGACTTCGCGTCCTCGGGCGACAGCTTCTTCATCGACTCGAGCGAGACGACCGTCGCGCCGATCGCGAAGCTCATCGGCATCGACGTCATGAACTTCACCTTCGTGTACCACTGCAGCGCGACCGCCGCGACGGGCGAGCCGTACGCCGCCGTGATGCGGCCCGAGGTCAGGCTCGCGTCGACTTCCGGCACCCCCAGCGGCACGCCGTTGAGCGCCAGCTTCTTGAACATCGCGCCGACGACCTGGTCGTCGCCCCACTGCCAGACCTTCTGGCCCTTCAGGTCGGCGAGCGTCTCGATCTTGGTCTTCGACAGGAAGTAGACCCAGCCGACCTCGCCGCGATCGTTGAGCTTGAACCCCTTCTTCTCGAACCGTTTCTGGAACGCCGGCCACATCTTGTCGGCGACGTAGTCGACCTCCTCGGCGGAGGCGAACATCATGGGCACCTCGAGAACGCGGATCGACTCGTCGATCATCGACAGACCGATCGAGGTCACGGCGGCACCGTCGAGCTGACCGAGCTTGATCTTGCGGACGAAGTCGCGCTCGTCGCCCTGCTGGCCACCCTCGAAGTACTTCATGGTGACGCGGCCGGCGGTCTTGTCCTTGATCTCGGCGGCGGCCTTGTCGAGGACCGCCATCCACGGGCTACCCGAGGGCGCGAGGGTCGCGAGCCGGATCTCGACGGGATCCGCCTTTGCCGGGGTCGCATAGCAGAGCGCGAAAGCCGCACACAGTCCCAGTACCTTGGTCATCCGGATCATGAGAGAGCTCCTTCGGGCGATCGTAGTGATTGCGCAAGACTATAGCCGGGACGCCCCGTAGTGACGGCGCGACCTTGGGCCGTATTCATCTACTGGAAGAGGTTCTTCTCGTTGGCCAGGTAGCGCCGCGCGCGGCGGTGTGCCACCTCGTTCGCGAGCCGCTGCTCGGGCCACACCGACGGCGGCGTCTCGAGCACGATCTTCAGCTGCTCGTGGAAGAACTTGCGGTCGTTGTTCGCGAGCCCGACGCGGTAGGCCATGAAGGTGCGCGCGAGCAGGAACTTGTTGTCGCTCACCTTCAGCGCCTGCTCGAACATCGCCCGGCCCTTGTCCGGATCGCCGCCGAGCGACTTGCCGCGCGCGGTGTAGATCATGCCGAGCGCGACGTACGGCAGCGCGGCGTGGGCCTTGTTCTTCGGCGCGCCGTCCTTCGTGTCGATCGCCACGACCCGGTTGAGCATCGCCTCGACCGTCGGCAGGTACGCGATCATCTCGATGCGCGTCAGGTTGTGGTTGATCAGCGAACCGAGCGCGGTCGCGGCGAACAGCAGCGGGAACCGCTTGCTCTTGCCGGTGTCGGCGATCAGCTTCGTGACGACGGCCTGGTCGTCGGCGAAGATCTCCTTCTGCCAGCGACCACCGAGCGTCTTCAGCGCGAAGTTGAGGCAACGCGTGAAGATGTGGCTCGCGCGCCCGTTGTGGTAGTCGGTCTGCTCGAGGTCCTTCTTGAACTTCGCGGCCTCCCAGTCGTCCTCGACGAACCCGGTGCCGTACTGGCAGTAGCCCTCGGTGAGGATCTTCGTCAGGCGCGGGTTATCCGGGTCGACGATCCAGAAGCTCTCGACGGTCTTCAGCGCGCCGGGGATCGCCTGGCGCGCCATCTCGTAGTCGCCTTCCATCTGGAGGCTCGGCTGGCCTCGCTCGAGGACCTTTGACGTCGTGTTGACGGTGATCTTCCCGATGTCGCAACCCGAGGTCGCGAGCGTGCCGAGAGTGATGGCAGCAGTGGCTAGAGCATAGGCTACGCGCATGAACGGTCCTCCCCCGAAGCGATTTCGACGATGTCGTGCCGAACGCTAAGTCAGCGAAAGGCGAGAGTCAATCGACCGCGCGAGTGGAGTACAGTGCGTTTCGATGACGACGGGCAGGCTGATGCTGGCGTGCCTCGCCCTCGCGGCCTGCGATGGGGGGCGTCGGGCGCAGGAGCACCGTCGCGATCCGGGCGCTCTCGTCGTGGCCGAGGCGGCCGGCGTGATCGGCCTCGACCCGATCCGCGTCACCGATAGCGAGTCGATCGAGGTCGGCGAGCTGCTGTTCGAAGGGCTCGTGCGCTGGAAGCCGGGCACCACCGACATCACGGAGGGACTCGCGACGTCGTGGAAGGCGGACGCTGATGGCCGCACGTGGCGGTTCGTTCTCGAGGACAACGTTCGGTTCCACGACGGCACGGTGTTCGACGCGGCGGCGGTGAAGTTCTCGTTCGAGCGCCTCCTCGATCCGAAGCACCCGAACTACATCAAGGGTGAGGATGGCGCGTACTGGCGCAGCCTGCTCAAGGAGGTCACGAAGGTCGAGGCGATCGACCCGCGGACCGTGGTGATCTCCACGTCGCGGCCCTACGCGCCGCTGATCGGCAACGTCGCGATGTTCCCGATCGTGTCCCCCGCGGCCGTCTCGCGGTGGGGCGACGCCTTCCGGGACCACCCCGTCGGGACCGGACCGTTCGCGTTCGAGAGCTGGACGCGCGGCGAGCAGGTCGTGGTCCGCCGGTTTGATGGCTACTGGGGCAAGCGCCCCGCGATCGATCGCATCGTGTTCCGGGTGGTCGTCGATGCGCGCCAGCGCCTGGTCGAGCTCGAGTCCGGATCGGTGGACATCGCGACGTCGATCCTCCCCGACGAGCAGTCGTTCGTCGAGCTCCACCCCGATCTCGATCTGCGCTCGACGCCCGGCAACGACGTCAGCTACCTCGCGGTCAACACCCAGCACCCGCCGTTCAACGACCCCCGCGTGCGCCGCGCCGCGAGCTTCGCGATCAACAAGGAGCCCATCGTCAAGCTCGCGTACCAGGGCCGCGCGCTCGCCGCCGACGGGCCGCTTCCGCCGACACAGTGGGGCTATCGCAAGCCAGCGACCATCTACGCGTACGATCCTGTCGCCGCGCGCAAGCTGCTCGGCGAGGCCATCGCCGATCACTCGTTCGACCCGGAGCGGGTCTACAAGCTGTACTCGCTGTCGACGCCGCGCCCGTACCTCTCGCAGCCCGAGCGCGTCGCGCGGTTCCTCCAGGTCGCGCTCGCGCAGGTCGGCATCAAGACCGAGCTCGTCCTCCAGCCGTACAGCGAGCACAAGCGCTCCGTCGAGGCCGGCGAACACGACCTCGGGGTGTTCGGCTGGGTCGGCGATACCGGCGATCCCGACAACTTCCTCTACGTGCTGTTCCACTCCGATAACGCGCAGGTCGGTGCGGCGCAGAACATCGCGTTCTACAAGGACCCCGGCGTCGATGGCCTGCTGACCGACGCGCAGGGAGCGAGCGACGAGCCGACCCGCTCGGGCCTCTACGCGGCCGTCCAGGATCGCATCGCCGCGGATGCGCCGTGGGTGCCGCTCGCCCACTCCGAGCTGGTCGTCGCTGCTCGCAAGGAGGTCGAGGGGCTGATCCTGTCGCCGCGCGGCCATCCGATCTACCCGTTGATCAAGCGCGCCGAGGTCCGATGAGCACGGGTGGGAGGCTCGCCGCGCCGAAGGCGCCCTCGCCCCCGAGGATCGTGAAGCCGGCCCCCGCGCCGAAGCTGCGGCTCCGCCTGCGCAGCAAGCTCGTCGCCGCGATGGTGGTCGCAGGTCTGGTGCCGGTGTTGATCGTCGCCCTCCTCGCGACGCGCGTGATCCTGTCGAGCCTCGAGACCGGGCTGCAAGACGATGCACGCCGGCAGCTCACCGTCGGCCTCAACCTCGTGCTGCGCGCGGTCGAGCGCCTCGGCGACGAGACCGTGCAGATGTCGGAGTCGCAGGAGCTCGCGGCGGCGATCGATCAGGGGCCTCCGGCGCTCGAGGCCTGGATCGCTCACGAGGGCGTGCACGTGCCCTCGGCGCGGCTGCA
>JAYVLW010000007.1:0-2703 GCA_043759315.1 Myxococcales bacterium | reverse complement strand
GCGCGCTGGGCGAGATCGAGGTGTCGCTCCACCAACCGCGCGCGCTCGGTCGCATCCACGCGCCGAACCTACCGCATTGCTGATAGGTTCGGTGCGTGGGCGTGTTCACGCAGCTCGGAAGCGCCGAGCTGGGAGAGATGGCGGCGGCGTTCGAGCTGGGCGCCGTGCAGCGCTTTGCTGCAATCACCGCGGGGACGATCAACACGAACTTCGAGCTCGTCACCGATCGCGGTCGCTACTTCGCGCGCGTGAACGAAGGCAAGGCAGAGGCCGATGTCGCGTGGGAAGCGCGGCTCGTGGCGGCACTCGCGGCCGGTGGTGTGGTGACGCCGCCACCGATGATCGCGCGCGATGGTCGTCCCTACGCGCCGCTCGCAAACGCGCACTCCAAGTGGGTGAGCGTGTTCCCGTGGCGCGCCGGCAAGCACCTCGCACCGGCCGAGGTCACGCCCGAGCGCGCGGCACAACTGGGGGCCGCGCTCGCCCAGCTGCACCTCGTCGGGCTCGAGCTGCCCGTCGCGTGGTGGCGCGGCAGCATCTACGATCACGATCACCTCGTGCACCGCTACGAGCACTTCTCGTGTCAGTCGGATCCCGCGCTGACCAAGGCGAGCGCGATCCTCGGCGACGAGCTCGCCGCGGGGAGCGAGGCCCGGCCGATGCGCCGGCGCGCGACGCAGGGGATCATTCACGGAGATCTGTTCCGCGACAACGTGCTCTGGGAGGCCGGCGAGGTCACCGCGATCCTGGACTTCGAGCAGGCCTCGGGCGGTAGCCTCGCCTATGACCTGGCGGTCTGCATCAACGACTGGTGCTGGACAGGCGCACCCGACTTCGCGCTCGTGCGCGCGCTCCTCGACGGGTATCAGCGGGTGCGCCCGCTCCCTGCGACGGATCGCGAGGCGCTACCTATAGAAGTCCGTGCCGCCGCAACCCGGTTCACCATCACGCGCATCACGGATGTCTATTTGGCAAGGGTCTCGAACCCCGAGAAGGACTTCCGTGCCTTTCTGGCGCGGGTGGAAGCTTGGCGAGGTCCTGCACTTGGCCAACTTTCCTCGGTGTTGTAGCGTGCCCGCCGCTGGCGTGGTTCTTGATATGACCCCGCTCGCCTGCACATGATCCGGTTGTCCCTCATCTGTCTCGTCCTCGCGGCCACGTCTGCGGCATGCGCGACCAAGAAGGTCTACATCACCGGGACCAAGGTCCCGCTCTCCGACAACAACAAGTCGGCGATCGAAGCGGTGGAGGAGTACCGGCTCGCAGTCGAGCGCGGCGACGCCGAAGCGCTGATGCTGATCGCGCACAAGCAGTACTGGGAGGACAGCGGTACGCCCTCCGGTAGCGATGACTATGGCTACGACGGGCTCCGCAACGTCCTCATGACGCGCCTCAACAAGGCGACCGACATTCGCTACACCGTCCGTTACCTCGCCGTCGCGCAGCAGTGTTCGGGTACGTTGCAGGCCGGCTGCCGCGCGACCGTCGACGTGATGATCGACGCGAGCTTCACGATCCCGAACGTGCAGGGCAAGCCGAGCCGGCCCGACAAGCGCGACCAGAACCAGCTGCTCCTCGAGTGGAACGGGAAGCGCTGGATGTTCCTCTCGGGAATGTGATCAGCGGCCGGCGTCGAACGCGAGCCGCTCCGCCCAGTCCTTCGCGAGCAGCCGATCGGATTCGGTCATCTGCGCTCCCGACAGCACGGTGATCGCGACGTCGACGCCGTTCCGATCGCCGGCGCGATACGCGGCGACCGCGAGCCGCCGCGCGCCGTTCTTCACGAACGCGAGCCCGGGCAAGCCGAGCGCGAGCCCGCGCTGGAGCTCCGCCGCCGCCTCCCCGAGCTGACCGCCGGTGAGCCGCTGCAGCCCGAGCAGGTAGTGCGCGAACCCGAGGCTCGGCTCGGCGATCGTGGCGAGCACCGCCCAGCTCGCCGGATCGATGCGCGTGGCCCCCGGGAAGAAGTAGCCGCGCAGGGCAGGGCCCGCGGGGCCGGTGTAGCGGAGCGCGAACGCGAGCGCCTCCTGCTGCCGGCGCTCGTTCGCATCCACGGGCAGCGTCATCGCCTCGTCGACCAGGGCCAGCGTCGTCGCAAAGTCACCCTTCGCCGCGGCCAGCCGTGCGAGCTTCTCGAGCGCATCGGCGCGCAGGCTCGACGTCACGCCCTCCACGTCGCGCGCCACCGAGGTCCATCGCCCGACCGCCTCGGCGTGCTCCATCGGATCGCCACCGATCAGCATGTCGCCGAGGTCGAGCTGATAGCGCGGCTCGTCGGGCGCATCGCCGCAGACATCGCGCATCAGCGCCACCGCGCGCCGCTGATCGCCCTGACCCGCGGCCCGCTGGGCCAGCTCGCGGCGCTTCGCGATCGCGTGCGGGCACGGACGATCGAACACGCTCGTACCCCGGAACCGCTCGCGCGAGGCGTCGACCACGCCGGGAGGCAGCTGGATCTTCGCGATCATCTGCAGCCACTCGGCCTCGAGAACCGAGAGCGGCTTGCCGTACGCGTCGTCGAACTCGCCGCCGCTGCGATACAGCGCGCGCAGCCGCTCGGCGCCGTACGTGTCGAGGAGGAACCGCAGGAACGAGCCCGCGGTGGTGTAGCCCGTCGCCGACGAGAACGTGAAGAACTGCAGCGAGAGCAGCTGCGCGATCGAGGGCCGCTTGCCCATCGTCACCAGCGCGCGCACCGCCTCG
>JAYVLW010000006.1:0-2644 GCA_043759315.1 Myxococcales bacterium | reverse complement strand
GCACGCCGTAGCATCACGTCGAGGCGGGCGCGGAGGGCCGAGAGCTGGAGGGACGCGTAGTGCGCGGCGCGGTCGGTGATCGTCATTCGCCGCGTATCGGCCAGCACCGCCCGTGGTTGCCTAGTTTCTGTAACTCACTGGAAGGAATCTGGTTTCAACCGAGCTCGCCGTCTTGTACGGAAACTCGTGGTTCTCGAGCTTGGCGCTGATCCGCTTGGTGATCGCGGTGATGTCCTTGCGTTGGAACTCGTCCGACATCGATTCCAATTCCGCGTCGGGAACCTGGCCGACGCATTGTCGCGCGATCCCAATCAGGGCGGCCCGGGAGTCGCCCGTGGGACGCTCCTGCAGAGCGCGAACGACCGGCGAACAGATAAAGAACACGCTGTCTACGCCGCTTTGCACGTAGAACTCGGCGCGATCAAGGCGCGCCTTGAGCCCCCACGCGTACATGCCCAACGAGATTGTCGACAGCAGCAGCAAACCAGATAGGGCGGCAAGAACTCGGCGGCTCATGGGGTGTTCGGTTCCTTGCGGTCGGGGCCGAGCATTCGAACGTCACCAGGATCGAATGCATATGACGGAGCGCGCTTCCAGCGCCAATCGTACGCCGGCAGCGTGGGTGGACTCGCGTCATGGGCGAGCGCGACGGAGTATAGCGTTCGATCAACCCACGAATCGAAGATCCACTGGCCGGTCAAGCGCTCGCGCTCGTCGTCCTCAGGTTCTTGAGTTGACCGACCGTGTGCCGGCACAGGGACCATGACGGTGTCCTGTCGTGCCAGAGCGAGTCTAAGCCCACCAGTGGGCGAGACCACCCAGATCGGCTGAAGCGGCTGCGTGTGCTTTGTCGTCACCGCTCCGATCTGGTCAACGTGATGAAACTGGTCGACCAAGCGTTCGATCCGACTGCGGAAGTAGTTGGTATCGAAATGAGCATTGCTCAAGCCCACGGCCAGGCCTGCGAGAACTGGGTCGGGAAGCTGACGGGTCTCGAGCCTTGCTTGCTGTCCCCACACGGAAGCAGCGGATGTGATTTCGTCAAACACGAGTTGTGTGTTGTCTGTTGGCGCGGTGGTCTTGAACACACCGAGCGTCCTTGTTGCGAGGTTCGACCCAAGGCCCGAGACCAGCGCGCCGCTGTGCTTGCCAAGCTCCGCTGCACCACCGAACGGTCCGGGAAGCCCCGTTATCGCGGTCAGTTCGGGGTCACGCCGCTGAGCCAGGGCGTTCCGAGCACCGTTGACCGACTTGAGAAAGAGGGTTCCGACCTGGGCCGTGAGCCAACCAGTTGCTACCGAGATCAGGATGTCGACGAGCGGGTTGATCCCGCTCTTCCTGAACAGCGGTTCGAGCCGGACCCGCAGCATCTCGCTGGTCGCCGCATCCCGCCAGCGATTCGCGATCGCAGTGAGCGACTCGGTCACGTACTCGCGCGTGGCGTCGCGCTGCTCGGGGCTCAATGGGCACGCGACGCTGCTCGGCGACTGCATCGCCGGGTCGTCGCACAACCCGATCGGCGAGACCTTCGCTGCGGCCTTGCGCGTGTCCTCCGGCGACGCCGGTGTTGGCGCACGGGGTAGCTCCGCGAGCGCGCCTCCTTGCACAGCGCTCAAGCGATCCGCCTGCTCTCGCGCGTGCGCGACCTCCAACGCGATGGGCTCGATCGGCTCGCTGGCGCGCACCTCGGCGGCTTGCAGCTCCGCGATGTTCTCCGGACCGAGCGCAATTCCACGTCGCAGCGAATCACGCGTCAGCATCAAGCGGATGCGAATGCTGTCCAGGTTGCTCGCGGCCTGGCGAATCATCGTCGGATTCATCGATTCCTTGGCGGCCTTCAAGGCGGCTTGCTCGGTGGTCAAGCGCTGCAGATGCTGATCGACGAGCGCGACCTGCTGGTTCGCGCCGTCGAGGTCCTTGCGTCTCTCCTCCTTGAGTCCAGCGTTCATCTTGTCGGTGAAGTCCTTGACCAGCTGATCGAGTGCCATCGCAGCCCTATCGGCCGTGCCCTCGCAGGGTTGCGTGGTCAGCGGAAACCCGGTGGATCTAACCGGTTGAGTGCGGTGTCCGCGTGCTATGAGGCCTCGTGCCTTCCGCTCGTCCGCGCCAGCGCCGCTCGCTCTCGATGCCACGGGCGCCGGGCCGGATCTTCGCGGACGGTCCGCGCGAGCTCGCCGAGGCCCTCGTCGCCGCGCTGCGCGCCCCCGCCGACCATCACGACGTCGCTGAGACCCTGACCCACGGCTTCCACTCCTACCCGGCCCGTCTCCACCCCGCGACCGCGCGCGTCCTCGCCGAGCTCCTCGCTGATCGCGCGAAGGCCAACGCCGTCGTCGTCGACCCGTTCTGCGGCTCCGGCACCACCCTCGTCGAGGCCCGCGCCGCGGGACTGCGCGCCGTCGGCGTCGACCTCAACCCACTCGCCGTCCTCGTCGCGCGCGCGAAGACCTGGACGGTCCCGGTCCGCCGCCGCAACCAGATGCGGGACCTCGGCCACCAGATCGCGGGCCAGGCGCTCGCCGCCGGCAAGGCCGCGCGTCGCTCGGGCGCCGAGGCCGCGCCGATGCGCAAGCCGAAGGGCTTCGATCCCAACGCGCGCAACCGCCGCCTCGCCTCGTGGTTCGCGCCCCACGTGCGCCGCGAG
>JAYVLW010000005.1:0-7035 GCA_043759315.1 Myxococcales bacterium | reverse complement strand
CAGCGTCCGCCACCGCGATCGCACGACAGCCGACCGTGAGCACGGTCCGGGCAGAGACGGATCGGTCGGTTGGCGGCCAGGGATAGTCCGCTGGCGCGCCTCGCCATCGTGGGATCCGGTGCGGATCGCCACAGTCAGGACATGAAGCAAGCAATCGCCGTCCTCGCCGTCCTCGCTGCCACCGCCACAGCCCACGCGGACGCCACGCTCCCTGCATCCGCGAAGCCGACCCAGGAGCTGAACATCAACGTGTTCCGCAGCCCCTCGATCGGTCTCGAGTACAGGCGCGGCGCATTCGCCGTCCACGGCGGCGCATACCCGACCGTGATCTCGAAGGACGCGATGGGTGTCTACGAGACGAGCTGGTTCGCGCGTGCGGGCCTGACGTTCCACTTCCTCCCGAAGTCCTGGTATGGCCAGCGGCCGTCCGAGTTCTTCGTCTCGGCCTCGTACCTGCGTGGCCTCAACCTCGACCACGGCAACGCTGCGATCGTTGATCTCGGCTACCGGTGGATGATCTGGCGCGGTCTCAACGTCCGACTCGGTGTCGCGGTCCTCGCCGAGCGGAACCATGACGTGAAGATCAACCCGACCCCGGGCCTCGGCTGGAGCACGTCGTGGTGACCCCGCGCTGGATGTCCCGCATCGGTGGTGGCGCGCTCGTCGCGGGCAGCCTCGGCTTCATCGCGGTGTTCAGCTACCTCGCGCAGACGTTCGGGTACCCCGACGTGCTCGATCACGCGGCGAGCGACGTGCTGCCTGCATTCGCGGCAGGCGGCTCGTCGCTGCGCGCCGCGTGGGTTCTCTACGGTGCGATTCCGCTGACGCTGTTCATCGGTGGGTTGATCTCGATGCAACTTCTCGAGCGAGGAGGCGGGCGCACGCTCGCGCGCTTCGGTGGTGCGTTCGCGACGCTGGCGGCGATGTCGATGATGGTCGGCCTCCTGCGCTGGCCGACGATCCAGTGGGCCCTGGCGGAGCGCTGGGCGGAGGCGACGGGAGACCAGCGCGAGGTCTACGCCGCGATCTTCGACGGTGCAAACACGTACCTCGGCAACGTGTTCGGCGAGTACCTCGGCGAGACCATGCTCGCGGGCTGGTTCGTCACGATGGGCGCCGCACTGCGCGGGCTGGGTCACCGCCGGCTCGGCGCCGGCTCGTTCGCGATGGGCCTCATCGTCACGATCTCCGCGCAGCGTCAGCTCACGGACCTCGTCAACCCGATCTCCGAGGTCAACAACCTCCTGCTGCCGGTGTGGCTGATCGTCCTCGGTGTCGTCGTGTGGCGCGATCTCAAGGCGGTGCCTCCGCGGCCTGATGTGCCCTTGGCGTCTTCCCGGTCGACCGTTTGAACGCGCGAAAGAATGCCGTGGGGCTCTGGCCCCCGCGTCCTGGAGCGACTGGCCGGTCTTGGGAGCATCCGGACCGGGGTTTGATGCGAGCACCGGCGCGACACCCTCGGCCATCGGCCGGAACTTCGCTTCGGACAAATCTCGGACTGAAGGATCTCGCTCCGCGCTCGACCATTGTCAGGACGAATCAACGCTGGTCTGGATCGCAGCGCGAACCGAGATCTTCGAGAGCCGGCGGGCGTAGGCTCCCCAGATGGTTCGCGTGCTCGTCTTGCTCGGATCCACGCGCCGCCGGGCCGCAACTCCAGGCCGTCGCGCCCGCAGCGGACATGGCCGGGTCACGACAGCCGAGTCTCGACGACCACCGTCGTGGCGGGCGAATCGCGCATGAAGTACCTACTCATCGAACGGTGCGACCGCGAGCTGAAGCTCTATTCGCTCGATGAGGCGCATCACGATGCGACCGCGACCTGGGTTCGGGTTCCCAACGCGAGCCCGGTGACGTTTGGTCGGGGCTCGCCGCGCCAACCAGACGCACCCGACGTGCAGGTGGTCGGTGAGCCAACGCTGTCGCGGATGCACTTCGCGATCGCGCGGCTCCCCCTGTCGTCCAAGGAGGTCGCCGCACAGCTGGGCCTCAGCGACGCGGCAGTGCGGCAACGATTGCACCGCGCGCGCCAGCTCGTCGCGGAGCGACTACGTCCCGAGGTTCGAGGCGCGGCGTCGATCACGTGCGGGGGCAACCTCGATCTGCTGCAGGACGCGATCGACCACGATCTTGTCGGCGATCTCGTCGCGGAGGTCGCGGCGCACATCGGGGAGTGCGTGATCTGCCAGGGTCTACGTGGTCACTACGAGGACACCATCGCTGCGCCGCGGCGATGGCAGCCCGAGCTCGCGACCGAGCGGGCGGCGTCAGTGGTCGCGCGCATCCTCGCGGAGGTCGAGCGGTGACCGGCAAGCGGCGTACGCGCCTGACCGTTCTGCTCGACGAGATCCGCGCATGCACCATTTGCAGTGCCGAACTGCCGCTGGGGCCGCGGCCGATCCTGGCCGCTAGCGCGACGACTCGGGTATTGCTCGCCGGCCAGGCACCGGGGGCCAAGGTGCACGCGAGCGGGATCCCGTGGGACGACGCGAGCGGCGACACGCTGCGCGCGTGGCTCGGACTCGATCGCGCGGCGTTCTACGATCCCACGAAGGTCGCGATCGTGCCGATGGGGTTCTGCTACCCCGGCAAGGGCCGCTCCGGTGACCTGCCACCGCGCGCCGAGTGCGCGGCGCACTGGCACGGCATGCTGTTGCCGCTGTTGACTGGCATCGAGCTCACCCTGGTGATCGGGAGCTACGCGCAGGACTACCACCTCGGCAAGCGCCAGAAGCTGACGCTGACCGAGACCGTTCGCGCCTACAAGGAGTACCTGCCGGCGATCTGCGTGTTGCCGCATCCATCGCCGCGCAACCGACCGTGGCTCGCGGCCAACCCTTGGTTCGAACGCACGTGCCTGCCGATGATCCGTGCGCGGATCGCGGCCGTCCTTCCCACGCGCTGAGGGTTGCTACCTCGAGCTCAGTCCCGGTCGGCGACTCCGACAAAGAATGACCTTGCGTTCAGGCGCCTCTCCCGCGATACTGCACCATATAGTTCAGTATCGCGGGGCCGCGCAGCTCAACGCTGCCTTCGCCGCATTGGCCGATGCGACGCGGCGGGGCGTGCTGGAACAGCTGGGGCGGGCGGATGCGTCGATCACGGATCTCGCCGAGAGGTTCGACATGACGCTGACCGGCATGAAGAAGCATGTCGGTGTGCTGGAGGATGTGGGGCTTGTCGCGACGGCGAAGGTGGGTCGCGTACGGACGTGCAGGATCGGCCCGCGCCAGCTCGATGAGGTCACGTCGTGGATCACCCGCTATCGCCAGATGTGGAGCGCGCGCTTCGACGAGCTCGACCAGGTGATCGAGGACATGAAGCAGAAAGAGAAGAGGAGACACCGATGAAGAACGAGACGAGAGTGGAACGGAAGTCGGAGCGCGAGATCGTCATCACGCGCACGTTCAACGCATCGGCGCGTATCGTGTTCGAGGCGTGGACCAAGGCCGAGCTCATGCGGCGATGGTGGGTTCCGAAGTCGAGCGGGCTCACGCTGTTGTCATGCGAGATGGATGTTCGCACGGGCGGTAGTTATCGCTTCGTGTTCGAACATCCCGCCGCGCCCGAGGGGATGGCGTTCTTCGGCCGCTATCTCGACGTGTCGCCGCACTCGCGACTGGTGTGGACGAACGACGAGAACGGCGATGCTGGCCAGCTCAGCACCTTGACGCTCGAGGGCCACGGCGATACGACGCGGATCGTCTTGCATGAGCTGTATCCGTCGGCCGAAGCGTTCGAGGCGGCGAAGGGCTCGTACGACGGCATGCCCGAATCGTTCGGTCAGCTGGATGCGCTTCTCGCCGGATAGCGCACTGGAATCCGTGGAATGCGCGCGGCCGTCCTTGTCGTCGTCTCGGCCGGATGCGGCCGGCTCGACGTTCGGCTGAGCGATTTCGCCACGTTCGACGATTCTGAAGAAGATCGTCAGGACCGTGTCGAGCCGCCCCCGTCGGCTCCGACATCAGAACAAATGGCGAACATCAACAAGCAGAAGATCACCCCGTACCTGTGGTTCGACAACAACGCGGAACAAGCGGTCGAGCACTACCTCACCCTGTTTCCCGGCTCCCGCGTCCACAAGGTCTCGCGCTGGGGCAAAGGTAGCCCTTTCCCGGAGGGCGCGATCATGAACATCGAGCTCGAGCTCGCCGGGCAGCGCTTCATCGCGCTCAACGGCGGACCGCACTTCAAGTTCACCCCAGCGATCTCGCTGTTCATCTCGTGCGACTCGCAAGCGGAGGTCGACCTGCTGTGGGACAAGATCCAGTCGGCCGGTGGCACTCCGTCGCAGTGCGGCTGGATCACCGACAAGTTCGGCCTGTCGTGGCAGGTCATCCCATCGCGTCTCGACGCCGCCCGCGCACCTACTCGAACGCTTCGGCAACACGGCCGCCGGAGCGTGATCGCCGTCGTCACCGATCCCGCCGTCGCGTGCACGCTCTTCGCGCTCGCCTTACCTCACCAGCTTGCCGCGTTCGCGCTGGCTCGCGACCCGCCCCAGGCCGGGCTCGCTGGGAAGACGCCCCGAAACCACCGACCGCACCGGCCGCACGGAACCGGCCCACCACCAGCCAAGGTGGGCAAGCTTACGCCTTAAGGCCAGCAGCTCAGCCCCCAACCGAGTCTGCTGGCACCGCCCGCCGCGAAACGAGGCTTGACTGTCCTCGCCGCTGCATGCACCCGATCTCTCTCGGGAATCCACCATCATCCGGAGGCGGACGAAGAAAGTTGATCGATGATGTCGATCGGCGCGCGGCTCGATCGTCGCCTGGTTGAAGCACCGACCCACCGACCGAAGCCACCCAGGAGAGAGACCATGAAGTTCGTGATTTTCGTGAAGGCCACCCGCGACTCCGAGAACGGCGTCCCCCCGAGCCCGCAGCTGCTCGCCGAGATGATGAAGTACAACGGGGAACTCGTGAAGGCGGGCGTGATGCTCGACGGCGCGGGGCTGCATCCGTCGTCCAGGGGCGCGCGCGTCCGCTTCGAGGGCAAGAGCCGCACCGTCCTCGACGGCCCGTTCAGCGAGACCAAGGAGCTCGTCGCGGGCTACTGGCTGTGGCAGTGCCGCTCGCGCGAGGAGGCGATCGAGTGGGTGAAGCGGTGCCCGAACCCGATGCTGGAGACGAGCGAGATCGAGATCCGCCAGCTGCTCGAGATGGAGGACTTCCCGCAGGCGACGCAGGAGACGCTCGATCGCGCGGCGAAGATCGAACAGCAGATCAAGGGCTCGTGAGCCCCGCGTGTGCTCTGCTGCCCGAGGTGCCGAGCACTCACGATGTCCAGCGCGCGATCGAGGCCGTGTGGCGGATCGAGAGCGCACGGCTGATCGCCGGGCTCGCGCGCATCACGCGGGACGTGGGCACCGCGGAGGAGCTCGCCCACGACGCGCTGGTCACCGCGCTCGAGCGCTGGCCGGATGCAGGGATTCCGGACAACCCCGGCGCGTGGCTGATGCAGGCGGCGAAGCACCGCGCGCTCGATCGCGCGCGGCGCGCGAAGCTCCTGGATCTCAAGCACGCGCAACTCGGCGCCCAGCTCGCAGGGCAGGCGGATCGCACCGTCGAGTTGCTCGAGGCGAAGCTCGACGACGATGTCGGCGACGATCTCCTTCGGCTCGTGTTCACGTGCTGTCACCCGGTGCTCTCGCGCGAGGCGCGCGTGGCGCTCACGCTGCGCTTGCTCGGAGGCCTGACCACCGAGGAGATCGCGCGGGCGTTCCTCGTGCCCGAGCCCACCATCGCGCAGCGCATCGTGCGCGCGAAGAGGGCGCTCGCAGACACGAGCGTGCCGTACGAGGTGCCGCGCGGCGACGAGCTCGCGCCGCGCCTGGCCTCGGTGCTCGAGGTCATCTACCTCGTGTTCAACGAGGGCTACGCCGCGACGGCCGGCGATGACTGGACGCGCCCTGCGCTATGCGAGGACGCGCTGCGGCTCGGCCGGATCCTCGCCGAGCTCGCGCCCGAGGCGGCAGAGGTCCACGGGCTCGTCGCGTTGATGGAGCTCCAGGCCTCGCGCCTTGCCGCGCGGACGGGACCCGATGGGACGCCGGTCCTGCTGCTCGATCAGAACCGCGCCCGCTGGGATCAGGTCCTGATCCGCCGCGGGCTCGCGGCGCTCGCGCGCGCCGAGACCGTGCGCGGCGCCGGCGCGTACGTGCTGCAGGCCGCAATCGCGGCGTGCCACGCGCGGGCCCGCACCGCCGACGCGACGGACTGGACGAAGATCGCGGCGCTGTACGCGGCTCTCGTACAGGCGACGCAGTCGCCGATCGTCGAGCTCAACCGCGCGGTCGCCGTCGCGATGGCGTTTGGCCCGGAGGCCGGGCTCGAGGTCGTGGACGGGTTGCGTGATGCCCCGGCCCTCGACGCCTACCACCTGCTGCCAAGCGTGCGTGGAGATCTGTTGTTCAAGCTCGGCCGCCTCGCCGACGCGCAGACCGAGTTCCAGCGCGCGGCAGAGCTTACGAAGAACGCGCGCGAGCGGGCCCTGCTCCTCGCACGCGCGACCGCGTGCGGATCGATCCCGCCGATCGTCCGGTGATGATGTTTCCCGACGGTCGGATCTCGCCTCCGCCAATCACGAGCGCTTCCGCGGCCACGGAATGAACTTTGAGACGCGCCGCTGATAGTCGCGATACGCATCGCCCTTGCTGCGCATCGACTGCGCCTCCGTCGGAGGAATACCCGTGACGCCGAAGATGCTCGCGAGGATGATCGCCTGCGGCGCGAGCGCGATCAGTCCCCACGCACCGAACGCGAGGCAGTACACCGCATACCCGATCCACACGCACCACTCGAAGAAGTAGTTCTCCTCGACGATCGAAGGCCGCGAAATCGTTGATTTCTCGACGGTGCCAAACGGGAGAACGTGGGACGAATCCTCGTCGGAGGCGTGATCGTTGAGGAATGTGAGCGTGAGCACGCTTGTTGTTGGTTTCGTGGGCGCGATATTTGATGGTTCCCGTTCCCGTTCCGGCGCCTTCCTAGGGATGACGGGAATGGGAATCGGGTATCAGCGCGTGATCGCGTA
>JAYVLW010000004.1:0-8152 GCA_043759315.1 Myxococcales bacterium | reverse complement strand
CCGGGTGCCGAGCTCGCCCGCTCTCGCAGATGTCTCCGCGGCCGCCGAGGTCCGGGCGGCACGCGGACATACGCTCCGCATCCACGTCGACGCCGAGCTCGGCCGCCTGAACCCGCTGGTCAGCCCCACGGTGTGGGGACGCCGGATCACCCAGGGGACGATCTTCGAGCCGCTGATCCGCTACCTCCCCCCGGAGCCCGGCCACACCGCCGGACGGTATGCGCCGGGGATCGCGCAGTCGTGGCGCGTGATGCCGGGCGGCCAGGAGATCCGCATCGAGCTGACGCCCGGCGTGACGTTCTCGGACGGCCATGCACTGACCACCTCGGACGTGCAGTTCACGCTCGACGCCATCCGCGATCCGCGCAAGGGCATCGATCACCTGCGGCCGATGCTCGCCGACATCTTCGCGGTGGAGCTGATCACGTCGCGAGAGATCCGGCTGGTGCTCAACCGGCCGAGCGGCTGGGTGCTGCGTGCGCTCGCCGAGATCCCGATCCTACCGATGCACATCTACGACGGCAGCTTGCTCGCGGGCGGCCAGCTCGTCGGTAGCGGGCCATACAAGCTGAGCTCGAACAAGGCCGGCATCGTCCATCTGACGCGTAACGACCGCTACTGGGGGACGAAGGCGGCGATCGCGGACATCGAGTTCGTGCATCAGGCCGACGCGGCGATCGCGCTCAAGGATGCGAAGCGCGGCGATCTCGATATCGTGCCCGCCCTGATCCCCGCGCACTGGCCGGAGCAGGCGAGCGCACCGGGCATCGCGGCCTCGTTTCGCGCGCTCGAGCTCGGCGGCCCCCGGCTGCGTTACGTGGCGTTCAACGCGACCCGCGCACCTCTCGACGACGCGAAGCTTCGGCACGCGCTCGGGCTGCTGATCGACCGGCGGTCGATCTCGAAGCGCGTGTTCGACGGGCTATCGCGACCGGCGCTGTGGCCGATCTGGCCGGGCGGACCCGTGAGCGGCGCGGAGACCGCCATCCCGGACTTCGACCCGGGCGCGGCCGCGAAGCTGCTCGATGCGGCGGGCTGGATGGACACCGACAAGGACGGCATCCGCGACAGGGATGGCAAGCAGCTCCACCTCGTGATGATCGGGAGCGAGAGGCCGACACCGAAGGATGCGTCGGCGCCACCGGAGAAGCTGCCACGTGACTACTTCATCGACGCGGCTCGCCGGATCGGCGTGGTGATCGAGGTCAAGTCCGGGGGCGAGTCCTGGGTCGCGAAGCGGGCGGCCGAGGGCAACTACGACCTCGTCGAGATGACCTGGTCGGGCATGGTCGACACGGACCTGACGCCGCTGCTCGGCAGCAAGGATCCGGTGCACGCGCCGTCCGCGAAGATCGACCGCACGCTGGATGCGATGGGGGCGGCGTGGGACCCCGAAGAGCGCGGCAAGCTCGCGGTGGAGCTCGCCGCCGGGCTCGCCGAGGCGTGGTCGCTCGCGGGCATGGTCGCCGAGGCGCCGCAGGGCCTGGTTCACCGCCGGGTCAAGAACGTCCGGGTCTGGGACGGCTGGCTCGATCTCGCGGCGCTCGCGTTCGACGATAGGCCGTGAGCTCTGACCGGAGTCGTGTTATCGCCTCGCGATGCGCGGACTCATCGTTGTGATCGCAGTGGCAGGCCTCGGCCTGTGGTGGGGCGGACAGAACTTGTACACGGGGCTCCGCGAGCGCGAGCCGCTCGAGATCACGTGCGCGAACTACCTCAAGGATCGACCTGACAATCGGTTCCTCAAGCTGACCGAGTGCGAGCCCGATCTCGAGAACATGGCGATCGAGGAGGGCAAGCACAAGGAGGTCAAGGCGGTCTACATCCCGATGCGGGCGAAGGGCACGACCGTGGGCAAGACCCAGATCGTCCTGAAGCGCGACGACGACACGATGACGTCGCTGGCCGATTCACTCGATGGTCCGGTGGGACCGAACGAGGCGGTCGCGAAGAAGGTCCTCTCCGAGCTCGAGGGCCCGAACCAGGGCCTCGTCCAGTTCGGCCTCGACCTCAGCGACAAGGACATGACCCAGTTGAAGAACCTGAACCTCGGCCTGGCCGAAGACTTCATCATCATGGAGCAGGGCAAGGCGCCGCGGCTGGTGCTCGGGGCGCTCGCGTTCGGGGTTGGCCTCCTCGCGCTCGGCTGGCTGCTGCGTGCGATCTACAAGAAGCTCCGACCCGCCGCGGCGTGAGTCGCCTGGTACCCTAGCGGCGTGGCAACCCCGTCGATGACCCCGCTCCGCGGCATCCGCTCCGCGCTCGAGCAGGTGTTCGCCACGCTGCCCGAGATGCTGCGAGCGCCCGGGCAGGGTGGCCGCGCATGCCGCGCGATCTGCGATGTCTACGATCACGAGATCGCGGCCCGGTTCATCGCCGCCGCGGATGGCGCCGAGGTGGCCCTCGTGGCGACGGGTGGGTGGGCGCGCCGCGAGCTCGCGCCGTACTCCGACATCGACTTCATGGTGCTGCACGATCGCGACGAGGCGACGGCAAAGCGCGTCTCGGATGCGCTGCTCTATCCGCTGTGGGACGAGAAGCTCGCGATCGGTCACGCGATCCGCGAACCGCGCGCCGCGGCACGGCTCGCGAAGGATGACCTCGCCACGGCGACGGCGCTCCTCGACGCGCGCCACATCGCCGGCGATCCACGGCTGACCACCGAGCTCGTGCGCGCCACGCTCGGAGCGCTCGCGCCAGGCGGCAATCCGAACGACCTCATCACCGCGCTCGCGGCGGAGAAGAAGGCGCGGCACGATCGGTTCGGCGCGTCGCTGTATCTTCTCGAGCCGAACCTCAAGCAGGGCATCGGCGCGCTGCGCGATCTGGCCACCGCGCTGTGGTGCGCGCAGGTGCGATGGACGCCGCCGCGCCCGGGCGAAGAGCCCGAGGATGCGGAGCGGCGGATCACCGCGCTCGTCGACATGGGGCACTTGAACCGGCGGCAAGCGCAGGTGTTGCTCGGCGCGCGGGACTTCCAGCTCCGCGTGCGCGCGCTCGTGCAACTGCAGGCGAAGCGACGGTTCGATCAGCTCACGTTCGAGATCCAGGAGGCGATCGCGCCGGCGCTGTATCCACACGCCACGGCACACGAGGGCGAGGTGCGGTCGGCGGTGGCGCCGGCGGTCGAGGCGCTGATGCGCGATTACTACCTGCACGCCCGCGGCGTGGTGCAGGTGGCGGATCGGCTGCTCGAGAGCGCGCGCGTACCGGCACGCCGGCGGCCGCGGATCGCGCAGATCGATGCGTCGTTCATCACGTTCAACGGCGAGCTGGCGATCAAGGATCCGCGGCTGTTCGTCGAGCGGCCGAGCGAGATGGTGCGGCTGTTCCGCGTGGCGGTCGCCGAGCAGCTGCCCGTCTATGGCCACACGCGCGAGCTCGCGGCGGAGACCATCGCGCGCGATCCGGCTCCTCTCGCCGCGGATCCGCTGGCGCATCGCCTGCTCCTGGAGGCGCTCGCGGACCTGCGCGATGTCGGGCAGCCGAGCGCGCTCGAGGTGATGAACCAGCTCGGCATCCTGTCGGTGCTGATGCCCGAGTGGGCACCGTGCGTGGGTCGCGTGCAGCACGACCTCTATCACGTGTACACGGTCGATCAGCACCAGCTCTACGCGCTCGCCATGCAGAAGCGGATCGCACGCGGCGAGCTGGCGAAGGAACACTCGCTCGCGACCGAGCTGTGGAGGCAGGTGAAGCGGCCCGCGGCGCTGCTGCTCGGCACGCTGCTGCACGATGTCGGAAAACCGCTCGGCAAGGGGCACGCAGAGAAGGGGGCGGTGGTGACGCAGACCATCGGGCGGCGGCTCGGCATGTGGGAGTCCGACGTCGCGCTCGCCGAGTTCCTGGTGCGGCAGCACCTGACGATGTCGAACCTGTCGCAGCGACGCGACCTCGCCGATCCCGAGGTCATCGCGCGGTTCGCCGAGCGGGTCGCCGATGACGAGCACCTCGTGCAGCTCTACCTCGTGACCCTGTGCGACACGGCGATGACCGCCCCCGACAACCTCTCGGCGTGGAAGGACGGCCTGCTTCGCGACCTGCTCCTGCGCACGCGCGCACACTTTCGTGGAGAGACCGACGACGCCGCGAATGACTCCGACCGCGCCTACAAGGCGAAGGTCGTACAGGTCGCGACCGAGTCGGAGGACCAGCGTCCGGCGATCGCCGCGCTCGTCGAGGGCATCGATCCGCGGTTGTTCGCACAGCTCACGCCACGCCAGACCGCCCGGCACGTCAGGCTCGTGCTGGCCGCGCGCGAGGCTTCACCCACGGTGGCGCTCGAGGTCCACTGCTATCCGCTCAAGGGGCACAGCGAGCTCGCGATCGTGGCCCCCGATGCGCCCGGCGTGCTCGCGGCGATCGCGGGGGCGCTGACCGCGAACCGCGTCGACGTGCTCGGTGCGGTGCTCGGGCACGTCGATGTCGACGGACGCCGGTTCGTCACGGACGTGTTCCACGTCCGCGACCTCAAGGGCGAGGCCATCCCCGAGGACGATCCGCGGTGGGCCAAGCTCGACGGTGACCTGCGCGAGCTGCTCGCCGGCGACCGGCCCGATCCCGACATGGTCGCCAGGTTGATCACCCGCCGCCGCCCGAAGTCCACGCTGCCCAAGCGCGTCACCCCGGGCGTGATCACCGAGATCAAGCTGCACGACGACTCCACGCAGGCCACGATCGTCGAGGTCGCCACCCGCGATCGCGTCGGCGTGCTCTACGCGATCACCCAGACGCTCGCCGATCTCGGGCTCGATATCTCGCTCGCGAAGGTCTCGACAGAGGGCGAGAAGGTCGCCGACGTGTTCTACGTGACTCGCTCCGGCAAGCGGATCACCGACGACGTCGAGCGGGCGGTGATCCTGCAACGGCTGCGGCTCGCCGTCGAGGCGTCGGGGCTGACGGGCTCGTGAGCGCGATCGATCTGCCGCCGGGCATCGGCTTGCTCGGCACGGCGCTCGGCATGTTCGAGGCGCCGAAGGGCGCGCGCCGTCGGGCCATGGTCTCGCTCACGCTCGTGCTGATCCTCCTCGTCATCACCTGGTACCTCGTGTCGCGGCATCCGTATCGTTACAGCTCGAGTACGCAGGTCGTGCTGCCGGTGGCGTTCGCGCTGTTCTCGGCGCTCGCGCTCGCGGTGCGCAGTGCGCGGGTCGCGATCACGCGCGATGGTGTGCGCTGGGGCTGGGCCGGGCTCGGGTTCACGCAGCCGGCATCGCGCATCGCTTGCGCGCACATCTTCTCCGATGGCATCGCGCTCGAGGCCACGCGAGGCTCGCGCTGGTTCCTCGCCGCGCGCGACTGGGAGCGCTTCGACGCACTGGTCAAGCAGGTCCGCCGCGCCGAGTTGCCCACGCGTGATCACACGGGGAAGGCTCCGCTCCGCCAGCGCCTGCAGAGCTACGGCCGGTTCCTCGATGGCCTGGTCATCGGCAGCGTGTTCGGCGCCGTCGCCGTGGCGCTGTGGGCCGCCTGATCTGCTCCACCGCGTGCGTGGGGCTTGCGATCACTTGCTGCAGTCGAAGAACGGCTCGGCGTTCGGGCTCGCGAGCACCCACCGACACTGGTGCTTCTCGAAGCACACCTTCAGCGCGCCGCAGTCCTCGATCGCGCTGCACTCGACGAGCGCGGCGCGCTCCACCGCGGCGAAGCTCGTGGTGTCGCCCGGCTGCAGCTCGTGACCGAGCGACGTGTAGCACTTGGCGTGCGCGGCGCTCGACATCGCGGCGGTGAACGGCTCCCCGATGCAGCGCTGGTAGCGCCCGAACAGCCCGTCGCACTGCTTCTCCGTCTCGGTCTTGCATCCGGCCGTTGCCGCGACGATCAGGATCCAGGTGCGAACCACACCCCACCGTAGCACCTGGGCGCTGGTACGCTGTTCGGCGTGCGCCGCGCGTTGCTCTCACTCGTGACGGCCGCATGCTCGTCGACCGCGCCGCGGTCGCTGGAGCCCGCGTCGACAGCGCCCGCTGCGGAGCCAGTCGCGACGCCCGCCCAGCCCCCCATCCGGCCGGAGGCGCCGCCCCTCGTCCCGCGGTCGCGCGGCGCGGTCACGGTCACCACGAGCGACGAGTGCGGGATGATGTTCGACGCGATCTACTTCCCGGCCGGCTCCGCGATGCCCGCGCCCCACCAGGCCGTGGCCCTCGACAGCACGGCCGCGATGCTGGTGTGCATGAAGCAGCACGGCATCGTTCTCCAGCTCGAGGTCAGCGGGCACACCGACGATCGCGAACCCGAGGCCCTGACCCTGTCCGACTCGCGCGCCTCCGTCGTCAAGGCCGAGCTCGTCAAGCGCGGCGTCGATTCGACCTGGCTCGCACCCCAGGGCTACGCCGCAACCCAGCCACGCGACAAACGCACGACCCCAGACGCCCGTGCTCGCAACCGCCGCGTCGAGTTCCTCGTGCTTCGCAACGCGACCCCCTGAGGTCGTGTGGCGACCTGAACGGTGACGTCCACGCGCTACACCGAAACCGCGGCGCGCAGCTCGGCGGCGGTGAAGTCGCGCTTCCCTCCGCGCTCCGCGGCGCGCACGAGCTGGACGAGCGCCGCGTTGACGGGGGCCGTGGTGCCAACCCGCGCGGCGAGCGCGGCGATCTCACCCTGCAGATAGTCGACCTCCGTCAGGCGACCTGCCGTGAGGTCGTCTTGCATCGATGACCGGGCGTGCGGATCGACCGCGAGCATCTGGCGCGCGATCAGCCGGAACACGCGGTCGGGCAGCTCGAGGATGCGCGGCACCCAGCTCGGCGGCACGGGCGCGAGCTTCGCGAGCGGCTGGTTCGCCGCCGCGCACGCGCGCATCGCCTCGCGCATCACCGCGGCGAGCACGCGCCGGTAGTCGCGCTGGGCGAGCTCGGTGGCGAGCGGCACGCCGGCGAGGGCGTTGATGGCGTTGTTGAGGTTCATCACGAGTTTCGTCCATTGCACCGCGGTGATGTCGGCGCGCGATTCGAGCGGGAGGACCGCTGCCGCCGCCGCGGCGACGAGCGGCTCGGCCTCGGAGGCCGCCTCGATCATCAGCGTGCCCGTGGTGCCGCGGTGATACGCACCGCGATCGCGCCGCACCACGTTCCACGGCACCATGCCCGCGAGCACGCGGCGACCGGGCAGGGCGGCGCGCAGCACCTCGGCGTTGCGCACGCCGTTCTGCAGGCTGACGACGACGGCCTCGGCGGGGAGCACCGCGGCGAGGGTGGCACCGGCCTCCGCCGTCTGCGCGGACTTCACGGTGACGAGCGTGATCGCCGCGCCGGCCGCCGCTGCCGGATCCGTCGTCGCGATGACCCGCACGGTGCGCGTCGGCCCATCGAGCTCGGACACGGTGAGTCCATCTGCGAGCTCGTCCATCACGCGAGCTCGACCGATCAGCGTCACCGGCGTACCTCCCGCGGCGAGCCGTCCACCGACCCAGCAGCCGATCGCCCCGGCACCGAACACCGCGATCATCGGAGCTCGTCCTCGGAGCGGAGGAACGAGATCAGCTCGGCGCGCGTCATGGCGACACGTTACTGCGCTCCCGTGCGTCCGCGCGCGCACCGGGGCATGGGATTCGAACGAGTTGCGCGGGAATGCCCGCCGCTGCTAGCACGCTGTAAGCGAGGCGCTCGTGGGACGTTCTAGTCCCCGACGGTGTCGCTCGTGTCCGCGAGCAGACCCGAAGGAGGCCTGCCGTGCTGCATCGCTCGTGCGTCGCATTGTCCGTGTTCTGTCTCGTGGTCGTCGCCGGCTGCGCGGCAAAGATGAAGATGGCGTCCGCGCCGATGGCGGCGGGCGCGCCATCCATGCCTGGGGCCCCGCCGCCGCTCGAGAGATCGCTGTTCGACAAGAGCCCGCAGGGCGCGCTGACCGAGGAAGCGCTGCAGAAGATCCTCGCCGCGCCGATCGAGCTCGAGCTCCCGGCACGCGTCGGCGTGCTGCCGATCCAGACGGCCACCGACTGGCGCGGGCCCGGTCCCGACAGCAGGGTTCCCGCTGGCGTCGCGCCGCTCGTGAAGACGCTGCGCGCGGATCCGGCGTTCTCGCTCGTCACGCAGACGATGGTGATTCCCTCGGGAGCACTCGGGATGGAAGCGCTGCGCGAGATCGCGGCGCGCTATCGCCTGCGCTACCTCTTGCTCTATCGCGAGGTGCTCGCGAAAGGATCGCGCTT
>JAYVLW010000003.1:0-5454 GCA_043759315.1 Myxococcales bacterium | reverse complement strand
CGCTGTTCGGGAAGCGGCAGCATCGCGGCGACGGATCCCGCGGCCCAGGTCGCGAGGAACGCGAGCGCGAGCGGGATCCACAGGCCGACCAGGCTGGTGGCAAGGGCGAATCTCACGGCGAGGAGCGGCGCGATCAGGGCGAAGTCGAGCGCCATCGCGATGGCCGTCCACGCCAGGGCGACGACAACCGGGGCGCGAGCGCCGTCCGCGGAGTGATAGCGGACGGCGAACGCGGCGAACGCGGCGGGCAGCGCGACGAGGTGCAGCGCGAAGGCGACCCATCGAGGTGCGAACGGAGTGGCGATGACGAGGAGGGAGGTGGCGAGCGCCCATGCGACGACACCGTACTCGACGACGCGCAACGGCGACCGACCGACCGGGGTTGCGACCGGGCGCGGTCTCGCCGTCGGCAGCTGAGCGGCGATCTCGTTCGCCCACGCTCGGATGGTCTCGGGGTTACGCCAGTCGCCGGCGTGCTGCTTGGCCATCGCCTCGGCCGGGAAGCCCTTCACCGTCGCCTCGAGCCGGCCACCGAACGTGTGGTGATCGATCGCGCCGATCTGCGCCATCAGGCCGCGCAACCAGCGCGGAGGTGGGAGGATCGCGGCATCGGCCGAGTTGTCGAGCGGACCACTCGAGAACAGCCAGGTCGGAACGCGGGAGAGCTCGTGCACGTGGCGTTCGAGGTAGCGACGTACCGCGCGCGGCCAGCGATTCGCATACAGCGCGCCGCCGATGATCACGGCGTCGAACAACGCCGGAGACGGCGCGGTCACGGCAGGCGCCGCCACCACGTCGATCCCGCGCTCGGTGAGCGTGGCGGCGATGATCTCCGCGATCCCCGCCGTGCCGCCGAGCTTGGATTCCCAGGTGACGAGGACACGCATGACGAGCTCCTCTAGCTGATCGGCCAATCGTTGGGACGCGTGATCGCATGCCGGTCCACGTAGGAGAACCGATGCGGCGGGGTGTACGGCTTGCGGTCGTGGTCGTAGCGAACCACGTTGATCAGATCGACCGGCTCGTAGGTGTTCGCGCGGACCACCATCACCGCGCACTTCGCTTCCCGCGCGACCCGCTCGGACACAGATCCGAGCACGATCCGCTCGAACCCCGTCGTCCCGTGGCTCCCGATGAACACGAGATCGGCGGCCACCTCGCGGCACAACCGGAGGATCTCCTCGCTGGCGTGTCCGATCCGGGCGTGGACGAAGAACTGGACCTCGCTCACACTGGGCCGGCCCGCGAACGCCTTCTTGACGTGATCGGCGAGCAGCTCCTGGATCTTCTCGGCGTACTGATAGTCGACGTGCTTGGTCGCGATCACCGGGAGACCATGGCGAGCATCGACCGCCGCGATGACGTGCAGGATGTGCTGGGGAGCCCGGCAGGCAACCTCGACGGCGCGCAGCAGCGCGAGCTCCGCGCTCGGCGAGAAGTCATAGGCGATGACGACCTGGACATGGGGGGAAGTTGCGCTCACGGGATACCTCCACGCAGACACGTTGCATGCGAGGTGCCAGCCGCGGGACATCGCGCCTGGTACGCCCCCGGCGACGGCGAACAACGCACGGTTTGCACGGCCGTCGATACCCGTGCATGGATTGCGACCTCGGTCAGCGGTTCGTGGCGAGGCGCTCGAGCAGCTGGCGCCACCATGGTCGCGGCCACACCGCCGGCACGCTCGGAACGTAGCCGAGCTGATCGCGCGCGCGCGTACCGTCGAGGACACCGCCGAAGTGAAACCGCCGCGCGTTGAGGTCGTAGCGGAACTCGAAGCCCGCCAGCCGGTGCCGGAGGTTGTACAGCGGCGCCATGAGCATGCCCGGGACGGGGATGTCGAGGCGCTGGCTCTCGAAGATCGCGCTCGTCAGCGGCAGGGTGTCCGCACCGGGAATATTGAACGGTCCGACGAGCGAGCTGGCCGCAGCCGTCACGAACGCCGTCGCCGCGTCGTCGAGTGAGAGCACGTTGATGATCGGGTCGAACCCGAGCGGGCGCATGCACACGCGCGACTGCAGGTAGTCCCAGAGTTGACTGCCGCTGTTGGGTGCGAGGACTTCCGCGCAGCGCAGCACGGCGATGCGGAGCGGGTCCCCGGCATGCGCACAGGCGGTGAGATCCGCTTCGACGCGATCGCGAACCCATTGCGGCGTCGCCGGCGCGAAGTCGAGCGGGTCATCTTCCGTGAGCAGGTGCGTCGCCGCGGGCGGCGTCGCGTAGACCTCGGCGAAGCTGCGGAGGACGAACCTGCGGACCGAAGGGTGGTCGTTGCACGCGACGACGAGCGAGCGCGTCGAATCGACGTTCTGGCGATGCACGACCCGGCCCTCGTCGGACACACGGCGATGCTGGGCCGTGTGGATCACCGTGTCGATCAGGTGGTCCTTCCCTTCGCCCCACACGAGATCGTGGACGGACCGTTCGTGGGTCAGGTCGGCGCCGACGTACCTGAGGCGGCGGTCGTCGGCGAGGGCCTCGAGCCTCCGCTCTCGCCCGACGGCCAGGATGAACGAGACCTCGCGCAGCGCGCGGAGGCGCTCGATGATGGCGAGCCCGAGTGGCGTCGAGGCGCCGGTGACCATGACCCTCATCGGAACACTCCGGCCCGCTCGGCGAGCGTCTCCGCGAGCAGCCGTGCGACTGCCTCGCGAGCCTGCGTCGCCGCGCACGTGACCAGCTCGGGATCGTGCGCATCGCGTGAGGCGTGACCACGATCGGGGTGCAGCGGCTCGCCGTAGCGGATGAAGTACCGCGCCGGCAGCGGGAGCGGAGACGCGGGGATCGGGAGGTACGGCGCGCCGAACAGGCGAAGCGTCCGGATCCGCGCCGCGACCGGCCAGCTCTCCTCCGCGCCGACGATCGCGACCGGAATGATCGGCGCGTGATGACGGATCGCGTGTTCGGCGAACCCGACGTTCCAGCGCTGCAGCTCGTAGCGCAGGCCAAACGGCTTCGCCGGCCCACGCACACCCTCGGGAAAGATCACGAGCAGCTCGTCGCGCTCGAGGAGCCGACGCACGTTGACGTGCGCGCCGCTCACCATGCCGACCCTGGCGAACAACGTTCCCACCAGCGGGAGGCGGGGCACGAAGTGATCCGCGATCGCACGCGGGATTCGCCGCGTGTGGCGGAGGATGTCGAAGCACAGCATCGCGGCGTCGACGGGCAACACACCGCCGTGGTTCGCGACGAGGATCGCGGGACCATGTGCGGGGATGTTCTCGGCCCCCCGGCTGTTGACGCGGAAGTAGCGATCGTAGATCGGAGCTCCCAGGGCGATCACCCGCTCGAGCGTGGGCGGATGGAGCCCGAAGGCATCGAAGCCGTAACCCTCGTCGTGGAATGACGTGCGAGTCCGATGCGGGGGCGTCACCACACCTCGTGTCGAGCAAGCGCCGTGCTCACGTCCTGCGCCCGAAGCGCGCAATCCTTGCAGGCCGGTGCGATGGAACGCCGGATGCAACACGGTCCGCTGTGCAACGAAGACTTCATGGATGGTTGGCCCTCACCGTGCTCGCAAGCTGCGGCGTGGCCGAGGCGAAGGATCCCCCGCCGCCCGCCCCGCCACCCGTGAGGTTCGAGCACGACATGATGGTGCGCTTCCACATGCACGAGAACTTCGGTCTCCTGCGCGCGATCGAGAAGCTCCTGCTCCGGGGCAAGCGCGAGGAGGCCACCGCGCTCGCGCGTGCGATCGCCGAGGCGCCCGACGAACCCAGCCTCGGCGAGCTCGAGGTCCACGCCATCCGCGTGCGCGACCTCGCCGCCGCGCTTGCGCGCGCACCGTCGATCGACGAGGCCTGCGCACGGGAGGCACGGCTCGCCGTCGCGTGCGCCGGATGCCATCAGGCCACGGGCGTCGTGCCGGCGCTCAGCTCGGTTCCTGCGCTCCCTCCGGACAAGCCGACGATCGAGGCGCGGATGGCCCGGCACGTGTGGGCCACCGATCGACTGTGGGAGGCCTCCGTCGGCGGCGGTGACGAGCCGTGGGCGAAGGGCCTCCAGGTGCTGGCAGCGGCGCCGCTCCCGTTCCGCGGGGGGCTGGCAGATCGCGCCGCGCTGGCGAAGCAGCTGCAACAGCTCGCGAGCGCCGCGCTGAAGCGCACGGCGATCGACAACCTCACCGAGCGAGGACGCGCCTACGGCGAGATCCTCACGGTCTGTGCGACGTGCCACATGGCCGGGGCATCGAGCAGCGGCCCCAGCCAGAAGTGACGCGCTCGCCGCCGGCACCCGGCATGCATCACCTCCAGCCATGCATCGCACCTGTATCGCCGTCATCGACGCCGCCCGCGCTCGCCTGTTCACCTACGATCGGACCGCCGACGGCGGCGACGTTCGCGAGGAGCTGGTCGAGACCGCCGACCTCGTCAATCCGGGTCGCCGGCTCGCGCAGTCACGAGGGTTTCCGTTCGACGATCACGGTGACGCTCGTCTGGCGGAGATGGATCGCACGTTCGCCAAGCAGATCGCGGCGGAGGTTCGCCGGCTCACCGACGATCCCAGGGCTCGGCGACTGCTCCTGTGCGCGAGCCCGAACATGCTGGGCGAGATGCGTCGAGTCGCACCGTTTGCGCGCGACGGCGTCCCCGTCGAGGAGCTTGCGCGCGACCTCGTCGCGTTGACCACGCCGCAGCTCCGGGCGCAGCTCGGAGAGTACGGCCTGCTCCCGACGTGATCGACGCGCTCTCGACCGCGCGTGGCGCTAGCTCGCTGCCCGCTCCGAGAACGTGACCGACAGGTGCACCGGGACCGCGAGCGCGCGCGACACGATGCATGCGCGTTCTGCGGTGCGCAGCGTCTGCTCGGCGAGCGCCTCGTCGCCGGGAGCGGTCGCGAGCTCCACCGTGAGATCGAGGACCGAGAACCTCGGACCGTCGGGCGTCTTCACCAGAGTTCCCGTCGCGCGCCCACTCCACGCGCGAATCGCGAGGTTGGCGCGCTTCGCGTACGCGACGAACGTGCTCTGCAGGCATGACAGCGCGGCGCCGACGAGGAGCTCTTCGGGGCTCCACACGCGCTCGCTACCGCCGAACTGCGGCGGGGCTCCCGTCGCGATGTTCACGCGTGGCGGCGCAGCCAGCTCGCCGTTCGCCAGCGTGACCGTGTAGACGTGCGGGAAGGGCGCGATCGGCATGATGCTCCTCGGTGCAACTGCTGTTCCTGCCGTCACCCCCGCGTGCGTGCGACCAGGACCGGGCACGTCGCGTGGCGGACCACCTTCTCGGCGACGGAGCCAAGGAGCGCGCGCCGGATGCCCGTGCGGCCGTGACTGCCCATCACCACGAGATCGACCGTTCCACCCTCGAGGACCTCGAGGATCTGCGCGCCGGCCCGACCACGACGGGTCTCTGCGGTCACGGGGCCGCGCGCCGTCTTGCGCGTCGTCTCGGCCCACTCGTGGAGCAGGTGCGTGCTGTTGCGGTCGAGCTCCGTGACGAAATCCATGAG
>JAYVLW010000002.1:0-3292 GCA_043759315.1 Myxococcales bacterium | reverse complement strand
CGGCGTCATCGGAGCCGTCGCCGGTGCGCCCGAACCCGAGCCATCCGTCGGCGCCGGCGCCGGCGGCGGAACCGGAGCTGCCATCGGCTGGGGGCGGCCGAAGATCGGCTTGATCGTCGCCTTGTCGGCGCGGCCTTGGGACGGCACGAGAGTCGACGGATCTACCTTCGCCTGCTCGACCACGAGGCGCATCGCATCGTCGATGTTGATGCGGAACGTATCGGGCTTGCCCGGGACCGCCGCGTTCTTCGCGGGGTCGGTGATGTTGTGAATCTGGGCGGACTTGATCGAACGGGCGCTGGTGTCGTTGCCGCCGTAGTCGGCCATCGTCTGAACCTCCGAGGTGTCGTTCATGTAGAACGCCTGGAGAGCAACGATGGAGACATAGACGAGAACGGCGCCGCAGATACCAACGACGACGATGCCGATGGTGTTGAGCTTGTCGGGATTGCGCTTGGGGCCAGACATGTTCCGTCGTCCTCCTACTGAACTTCGTGGGCCAGCGACAGCGGCAAGGTCGGGTCCTTGACCGGGATGAGGTTGCCCTTGAGGGACATGCCGACGCCGGCAACCCACACGCCGATCAGGCCGAGCCACACCGTGACATCCACGGGCGAAAAACCAACGTGGTGGAGCTCCGGATTCCCCGTCAGCGGGCCCGCCACGATGCGCGTGCCCTCGTGATAGACGACGCCCCAGTCGTAGCTCGGCATGACGTTCCAGTAGAGGTCGAGCCAGTGGAAGACGAGCTGCCAGACGCTGAAGAACACCAGCGCCGGCACGATCCGCTTGGTCCACCGCGACAGCAGGAACACGAACGGGAACGCCCAGTAGCCGACGAGGATCGCGATGGAGACCCACTGCCACTCACCGAACATCCGGTACTTGTACCAGTGCGTCTCCTCCGGCATGTTGCCGTACCACTGCAGCATGAACTGCGAGAACGCCGTGTACGCCCAGAAGAACGTGAAGGCGAACATCCACTTCCCGATGTCGTGGTAGTGCTCCGCGTTGATCGAGTGGGTGAGCCGGCCCGAGCGCTGGATCGCGAGCACGAGCAGCGCGAGCGCGGCGAACGAGCCGATGCAGCCCGAGCCCCAGAACGCGACGCCGTAGATCGTGGAGAACCACTTCGGCGCGATCGACATCAGGATGTCGAACGAGACCATGCAGGTGAGGACCGCGAACAGGATCATCGCGGGCGCCGACGCGATGCGCAGGGTCTCGGAGATCTTCGGATCACCGGTCTCGTCCTGCAGGCGTGACTTCTTCGCGAAGTACGCGGCCAGCGCGGAGAAGCCGACTCCGTAGATGACGTAGCGAATCGCGAAGAACGTGGGGTCGAGCCAGCCGAGCTTGTGCAGGAGGTGGTGGTTGAGCTCGTGGTTGTGCGCGTCCGGATGCGCCCAGTAGTAGAGGTCCTTGTAGCCGGCGAGCAGCGGAATGATGAACCCGAGGCCGGCGACGAAGATGATCGGGAACGCGCCCGTCATCGCCTCGGCGATGCGCCGGACCGCGGTGAGCCAGCGACCGCGCACGAGGTAGTGGAGGATGATGATCCACAGCATGCCGAGCGACAGCGTGAAGATGTAGCTCCAGCCGATCACGTACGCGTGGAAGAACCGCGACCACTTGCTGTCGTGCCCGCTGTTCGCGGTGCCCGAGAGCGTGAGCACGATGGAGACCACGAGGAAGATCACCGCGATGCCAAGGCCGGCCTTGGTCATCGTCGAGCCGATCTTGCCGGCCTTGATCTTCTCGTCGGGGTGGAGCGTCTTTTGTAGGGTGCTCATAGCTTCCTTACCGCCTCAGCGGAGGCTCCCACGCTGCTCGGGGGGAACGTCTTCGATGGTCGCGTGCTGCGAGCGCTGCAGCGCGCGGACGTAGAGGACGATCGCCCAGCGATCCGCGTGCGGGATCTGGTTGGCGTAGCCCATCATCGTGTTGAAGCCGTTCGAGATCGTGTTGAACAGCTGGCCGTTCGGCATCTGCACCGCCGTGCCGCCCGCCGCGATCAAGTTCGCCGGCGACCAGGCCTGACCCGACAAGGCGACCCGCTGCGGGACCGAGCCCTTGCCCTGGCCGTCGTGGCCGTGGCACGCCGAGCAGAAGATGTTGTAGCGGTTCTGACCGCGCTTGATCATCGCGTCGTTGAGCTCGAGCTGCTTCGGGAACCCGGTGGTCCAGGCGGCCCCGGAATCCGACCGACCGATGCCCCGATAGAACTCGTCATCCGCGTTCAGCGAGCCGCGGGCGATCGTGCCGTTGATCTCGCCGCGGTTCGACCGACCATCCGGGAACAGGTCCATCGCCGTGTCGGACTTGTACTTCGGCTGGAAGTCCATGTCGGGGAAGATGTGGATGTGCGGCGCGTTGGAATGCGAGTTGCGCGCCTTCGCGGCGATCGCGAACGGGATCAGCGCGAACGCCGTGCTCGCGACGATGAACGCCGTGATCCACTTGGGCATGTTCTTGCGCGCTGGATCGCCCTCGAGGTGGACGTCCTCCACCGCGAGCGCACCGGCATCCTTGAGGAGCTTCGTGGTCGCGGTGTGATCGAAGCGCTTGTCCTTGGCCTCGATGCCGAGGATGAAGGCGTCGTCGGTGACCTTCGCGAACCGGTCGCTGCGGAAGAACGGGTGCCACACCTGCGGCAGCTTGTTCAGGATCCACATGCCGAAGAACGAGGCGAACACCGAGAACAGAATCGTCGCCTCGAACATGATCGGCACGTTCGCCGGGATCGACCAGCTCGGCTTGCCGGCGATGTTCCACGGCCAGTTGTAGGCGTTCATCCACCACTGGAGGAAGACGCCGCCGAGCAGGCCGGTCGCGCCGCCGCCGAACACGATCAGCGGGAGGATGGTTCGCTTGATGCCCATCGCCTCGTCGATCCCGTGGACCGGGAACGGCGTGTAGCAATCAAACTCGGTGTAGCCCGCGTCGCGAACCTTGCGGGCCGCATCGAGGAGCTCACCGGGGGTGTCGTACTCCGCGAGGACGCCGTACAGCTCACCATCGGGGTAGCTGGCCGGCACTTCGTCGCCGTGGTCGTGACCACCCGCCGCGCCAGCGGCGGGACTATGTGACTCGTGGTTTGCCATGACGCCCCTTAGTGCTTGTCCTTCTTGCCGCCAGCGTGGGCCTCGGGCATCGCGCCCTTGACCTCGGACATGGCGATCACCGGGACATATCGGAAGAACAGGAGGAACAGCGTGAAGAACAGGCCGAGCGTTCCGACGAACAACCCGACGTCCCAGCGAGTCGGCGTGTAGTAGCTCCAGTTCGCCGG
>JAYVLW010000001.1:0-3343 GCA_043759315.1 Myxococcales bacterium | reverse complement strand
ATCCTCCTTCGCGTCGTGGACGTCCACACCTGACCCTGTCGTGGTGGCTCGGCGAACTGTCGGATGGGCTCCGTACCCAACCCTGGATGAGATCGGCCTTGCGCCGACCACGCCAGACCGGGCATGCGTGCGAGCCGACATGTCCGGTAGGTACGACCTCGAACGGTCGTACTTACGGGACACCTCTTAGCGGCACGGAGTGCGAACGTCCATCACATCGTCGACATCGACATCCGGGTGATCGACGCAGCATGTTTCATCGCGACGAAGCTGGAAGCCTTCGCCAGTCCGACACGCGAACACGCTGGCGACCTCCACGCAAGTCACGACCTCGAGGACGTCATTTCCATCGTCGATGGTCGCACCTCGATTGTCGACGAGGTGGCGGCCAGCCACGACGAGGTGCGTCGGTTCATTGTCGAGAGATTCGCCGCCCTCCAGCTGATGCCGTCGTTCCAACATGCGCTCGTGGGGCATCTTGGCGGCGACGCAGAACGCTCGGTGATCGTCGGCGCCCGTGTCCGCGAGATCGCGGGCCTCGGCCCTCGGCCATGACCTGAGGGCACGAACGAAACGTGCCCGGCCCAGTGCCGGTGCTAGGGTCAGTCAATGATCGCGCCATTGCGAAAGCTGGCGACCCTCGAGGACCTTGTCGCGCGCGGTGACTCCGACCGCCTCGAGATCGTGGGCGGGGTGATCGTGGAGAAGGCGAGGCCATCACCTGGCCACAGCTTGGCGGAGACCAAGCTCGCCGTCGCGTTCGATCCCTACAACCGTCGTCCAGGCGGAAAGGGCGGTCCGGGTGGATGGTGGCTGTTCACCGAGATCCACGTTGCCTAGCCTGGCGGTGAGATCTACTGCCATGACGCGGCCGGATGGCGCCGAGACCGCGTACCCGATCGACCCACGGAGTGGCCGGTCCGGATCCGGCCTGATTGGGTCGGAGAGATCATGTCCCCGAAGCACGAAGCGCACGATCTCGTGACCAAGCCGCGCACGCTCCATGCGTCCGAGGTTCCATACTACTGGATCTTGGATCCAGAGGAGCGTGTGTTGCCCGTCCACCGCTGGTCGGCCGACGGCTACGTCGTGGTGCAGCGCGCCGGCCGCGGCGAGACCATCCGCGCTGAACCGTTCGATGGGATCGAGATCCGTGTCGGAGTCTTGTTCGGCGACGAAGACGAGGACTGATTCCACCCGCGCAAACGCAACACGCCTCCGTAGGCCAACCTAAAGGCATCGAGATCGTTGCGGTTCGTAGCGCGCAAGGTCAGGTAACGTGAGGGCATGAGCGAGTCGCCGCGCACCGAGGTAACCGTCCACGGGCTGCTTCACGAGGTCGAGATCCACGACCTGTCGGCTACGAGCGTGTACGTCGTCGGACTCCCGGTACTCGACGTTGGCACCACTGTTGGCGTGGCGCTGATCTCGACAGAGGGTTCCCGGGTCGAGACGCTCGGCCAGGTGAAGTACTCGTTGACGCCGAGCGTGGCCGCGCGGTTCCGGGTGCGCGCCGGTACCCGGATCGAGCTGCGCGATCCGGTGAGCCCCGCGGACGAGCGGTTTTCCCTGGTCGTGGCTGCGCTGGTCAACGAGCGTGGCGGTGGCGCGCAGGCTGTCCCCAGCGCGGGCGCCTCGAAGCACTTCCAGCCCACCGTCCGCCTGACCGCGCCGGCGCTCATGTTCCTGACCGCGGCGATGAACCAGCTCGCCGCCGCCACGGCCGCCACAGCCGCGTTCGCAGGATCTCTCGAGGATCTCGATGTGGCCAGCCTGCTCTCCATGCTCGAGATCGGCCGCAAGTCCGGGCGGCTCGAGATCGAGAGCCCGCGCGCGCGGGTGACGATCCAGATGTCACGTGGCCGCATCGTGGACGTGGCTTCCTCGAAGGGCGGCGATCCGATCGCCGTCCTCGATGACGTGATCCCGTGGAAGGAGGGACAGTTTCAGCTCCACGCGATCGAGCCCGAGCGGCAGGTCCTCGATCTCGGTGTGACCCAGGCGCTGCTCGAGCACGCCACGCGTCGCGACGAAGCCGCGCGGCGTTGATCGACGAAGGGCTCACGGGAGCAGCCCTGGCACGTCCCGGGCAGGGATCAGCGCGCACAGACCGACCGAGATCCCGAGGAACGTGTCATCCCGATCGCCGAACCGGAAGTCGCGGCGCGCGGACGCGACGATGCACGGCGATCCCGTCCCGTTCGCTCCGAACCCGAGCTCGAAGGACGGACCGCCGATGCCCCCGCCATCGTCGCTGCCGACGCGATCCCATTCGATCAGGTTGACGGAGACCCGCCCGAACATCGCGAACCGCTTCCCGAGCGGGATGATCTCGTAGTGGTGGAGCGAGAGCGCGACCTCCTGCGTGTCGCCGGTGCTGCGAAACGAGAAGCCGCCACCGCCGCCGCTGTTGTGCCCGGGCTCGCCGACCCCGACGGCGAGGTCGAGGCTCATGCCATCGCTCGACGTGTGCTTCGTCCACGGATGGGCCCACCCGGCCGTGGCCTGCGCGAACATCGATGGTGTCCGATACGAGACGCAACCACCGGCTGCGAGCGTCGCGATTCCAAGCACGATGACCGAGCACTGCATGACGTCCTCTCGAGCACGCCGCGTACCGCGCCGGTGCGTAGTTCCGGTGACGGCCGCGCCGGCTACGATCGCCGGGTTGGCCTTGCGGTGCGTCGTGCACGTTGCGTCGCGTGCGCACCACAGCCATGACGCGCGTGTCGCCACTTCGCCCGGCACGACGCGCCACGGCCGGCGCGATTCACCACCGCCGCTTCGCTACGGTGCGTCTCGACCGTGCGTCTCGACCCTGTGGTAGCCGAACTCGCGGGACGGGCTCCCGACTCGGCGGCTACGGCCCGGGCGTCGGCTGCTTGAGAACCTTGAGGACCTTCTCGATGTCCTTGGTCATGTGCAGCGTGTTCTTGTCATCGACCCACACGACCTCGAAGTCGGTGAGCTTCTCGCGCGCGATCAGCTTGAGCGACTCCTTCCAGCCGAGGATGAACAGCACCTTCGACCACGCGTCGGCGGTGAACGCGTCGTGCGCGCGCACGGTGACGGAGCGCGACGCGTGGGCGGGGAAGCCGGTCCGCGGATCGAGGATGTGGTGGTAGCGGATGCCGTCCTTCTTGCTGACGAAGCCGCGCTCGTAGTCGCCGGAGGTCGAGAACGAGTGGTCCTCGATCGGCGCCACGGCGAACATCGAGCCATCGGGGCCGCGCGGATCGCGGATGCCCACGACCCACGGCACGGTGTCCTTCTTGCCGGCGATGTACATGTCGCCGCCGGCCTGGACCATGAAGTCGACGAAGCCCTGCTTGCGGAGGAGCTC